>VGKN01000048.1 GCA_016867055.1 Candidatus Omnitrophota bacterium | reverse complement strand
CTAGTTTCATCTGGGAGCATATCCACGCTGGGAATGTAGATGGTTTCTAAATTCTTCATCTTCTGGGTAAACCATGGGAACTCTTCCACCCTTAAGTCCTGAAGTTTATTTATATACGATTTGATTCCCTCGCGGCACCACTCATGCGTATTGTCTGCCCTTGTAAGGTTATCGCGAGCAATAAAAACATAACTCCTGTCAACTCCAACAAACTCACCTATTTTCTTTAGTGCAGTATTTATAGCCTGGTCAATCTCATCTATCTTAATATTAATAAACTCTGTCAGTATAGTTGTTATAAATCTCTCAAACTCAAGTCGTTGCTTTAACGCCCTTGCCTTTTCCAGACGCTCCTCCTCTATGCCTATAGCCGAGGAGAGTATGCCCAATATTCTCTCATCCTCCTTACTGATACTATAATTCTGTTTATACAGCGCACATAAAATACCAACTGCTTTGTTGCCAAATCTGACAGGATATCCAATATAGGTCTTCAGATTATATTTTGATATATTGGCATCCGTATAAGCGTAGGGGCTGGAGTCTAAATTGGTAATAACCGTAACGCCCTTTGCCTTTTGCTTAATAACATCATTACAAATCTTGCCTTCTGCATTTCCTTCGGTTTTAAAATCTGGGGGGACATTCCACATCCCTATAGAATAAATCATATTATTATCAATCCTATTATACAGGGCGCAATCTGCTCTTAAAATTTCTCCGCACAGGCAAACCAGGCTATTAATATTCTTTACAGGGTCAAACTTTAGATTCAAGAAGCACTCATTTATCCTGGCTATACGTCGCTCGGATATTTTACGCTCAGTAATATCGCGGGTTATTGCAAGTAAAGCAAGGGTTTTATTATTACTACGAAATGGAACTACATGGGTTTCAAGGAAGCGCCGTGTGCCCTTAAAACCTACTATCTCAAACTCTAATACTCCAGAGTTGCCCTGGAATACATCTTCCACCAAGGCTTTGAAGGCTCCGATATACTCTGGAGCTATAAAAGAGTATATGCATTTTCCGATAACCTGCTCAGGAGAATCAACCTCAAGCATTGCCAGCCCAGCCTTATTCATTTTTAATATGGTGCCATCAGAGGCAAGTAATTTTACGCACTCTGGTTCTGTATCAAAAACTAACTCTAAAAGACTCTCGCTTTCTCTTAACACGCCTATAAGTGGCTCCCTTGTTTTATCCTCATCTATCATCTTATGAAACCCGGAGAATTTTTTAACCTATCTAATTTAAATTGCTTTGATAACGGCTTATTTAGGTATATAAAAATATAACATATAAAAATGAAAAAATCAAATTACCACAAAGGTGGGTACTTCTAAGGGATGAGTCTTGGATAATGGTATAAGGGAAACAGCAACCTTTAATCCATAGCTTATACAGAAGCACCGTTAGGTAAGCCCCTCAGCTCGTCCTTTAGGAGGAAACTTTTGGGGAAAAGATTATTGATACTGAAAGCGGCATATTCTTTCCCCTACCTAAGGGTTGAGGTTTGAATGCCGCCGAATGTATCAACTACAGCCTTCATCCCCACTGTTTTCTTGCGAAAGCAAGAAAAGGGGGCTTTACGAGGTGCGGGGTAAAGAACCTGAGTCTAATAATGCTGCACCATAGGCTGCCACGAACTGCGGATTATCAAGAATGGTAATTTCTCTTTTAGTTATTCTTTCAAGCGATTTTTTTAAGGCGGAGCTTTTTGCTCCACCGCCTGAGAATACTATGGGGTTAGAGGAGTGTGCCTGTTTTATCATATTATTAATCCTTGTGGCTATCGCATCAAACAGGCCAGCTGCTATATCCTCCCTTTTTACGGAGTGGGCTATAAGGGATACTGCTTCGCTTTCGGCAAAAACACTACAGGTAGAGTTAATGGTTACCGGTTTTCTGGATTTTAGCGCAAGGTTTGAAAGACCCTCTAAGTCCGTCTCCAGCACATCTACCATCAACTCAAGGAAACGCCCTGTTCCAGCAGCGCATTTGTCATTCATCAGAAAATCCGTAATCCGTCCCGTCTTATTAATATTAATTATCTTGGTATCCTGTCCGCCTACATCTATCACAAGGCAATTCTTCCTTCCTGTAAGGATATAGGCGCCGTAGCCTGCTGCTGATACCTCTGTTATGGTCCTGTCCGCCTCTTTAAATGTCCTGCGGCCATAACCGGTAGAAACAACTGTTCCGATTTTAGACTTAGAAATTTTTGCCTTTTTTAGTGTATCATAAAAGATATCTATGGTAGATTTTTCCACGTCAAAACCTGTCTTACCCAGATTTGAGGCAATAACCCTTGCCTCTTTCACCAAGACGCACTTTGTGGCAACCGAGCCTATGTCAATTCCTGCGGTTATCTTTGCCTTGTTTGCCATAAGCGTTTTATTTTAAGATTTCAAGAAAGGCCTCTATCCTTGTCTTTAGCTGACCTGTGTCTTCTTTACCCAAATCCGTCTTTATAAAAAGAAAGGGTATTTCCTTTTCCCTCAGCACGTGTTTTAATAAAGAACCTTGTATCTCAAACACCTGACAGAGTCTTAGGTTATTATAGATAACCCCATCAAATTTATATGTCTCTATCAAGTCCAAAATTCGGTCGATGAATTTATCTATCCCTAAGAAACACGGACACATACTTGCGGCGACATATTTCAGCGAAAGGGCTCTTAAAATGCCTTCCTCTGTTTCCTCGTCTATCTCAACCGGGTCGTATAACCTACCATAGGCCGAGCACTGGGTATCTCCCCCTATATCACATCCCAGTTCATCAAGTACATCAAGGACTTTGTAATTTGGGAATATAATTGAAGAGCCGCTTAAAAGAATCCTTTTTCCTTTAAAATCACTGTGGTTATGACTTGATAGTTTTTTTGCCTCATCATACAGTTTTTCGGAATGTTCGCTCCAGAAGCCTGCATCAGAAATAAAAGAGGTGCTGGTCATTGTAAAATAATCAAAGGCGTTTATAATGCCCGGATGAAGCGCCCTGAACTCATAAATCTCTCTAAATATATTCGTCCTTCTGTTTGTAAGGGTGCAGGCATCTATAAGGTCTTTTCGGGTTATTCTTCTATCATACCTGTTTTTGATAAACCCAAGAAATTTGGCATATTCCCCTGTCCAGATTCCTGCGCTTTTTAAATAATCGCTGTCCTTAGGCAAATCCAGAAAATAAATCTCTTTAAAAGGCACCAGCATCTCTGCTAACTTCGTCTTTCCGTCACAGGCAGCAGGCACAATCACAAAATCTATATTTTCATAGTGCCTGGTGGAAATAGCCCCACACGCCGATTTTATTACAGGGCACATATCCGCAGGAAAAAATTCCTCTCCTATCTTTGCGTAAGTATCGTTCTGGCTGCACAGCCGCACAGGAAGGCAGCCTGCGGCATAAATAATCTCTTCAGGAATAAGATTACAGAAATACCCGACAACAGGCTTTTTAAAACCCTTTTTACTGTGGCGGTGATTGCTGTTAAGAATAATCTCGTAAAAGAAGTGAGAATTTTTTAAGGGTGAGTGTTCCATATATTTCTTTACTTCCTCAGCCATATCAGAAATACGGGGCATATCTAAGTGCATTAAATTAGTTCTTATCGCCTTTAAATATACCTCTTTCATTAATTGGTCTTTTCTAATCGGCATAATCGGGTTCTTTACTTTTGATACTTTGAGGCAATTATTCTCTTACCGAAAAAATTAACTGACAGGCAGTTATCCCTCGGGCATATATCCACACAGCGTATACACATAATGCAGTATTCATTATTGTAAATTGTGTCTTTATCCGCCTCGTACATTTCAGAAAGCCCCATAGGGCAAGCATCACTACAGGAGCCGCACTTATTGCATTTAAGTGCAACTTTTTTTAATTCAAGTCCTGCGCCCTTGTTAAACCACGAATTCATAAGCCCAATCGGGCACAGATAACACCACAGCCTTCTTCCCCAGTAAAACGCCACTATAAAAACTCCTAAAGATAACCAGGCAAGGATACTGAACATTGTGGAGACCGCAGTAGAAAAATCCTTCCAGGTGGGGCTTATAAATCCGAACAAGGGGCATAATAGCCTCGCAGGGCATACCTGACAATAAGGTAAAAACCAATAGCATTGAAAGCGGGTAAAATTCGGTATCCCTATAAATCCCGATATAAAAAAGGTGCTAGCCATCAGGCCGTAAGATGAACTACGCAGAATATTGTGCATCAGGGCAGAAAACCTTTTGACAGGCACGTCCATCTTTCGCCTGACCCATGACAAAAAATCACCCATGCTTCCTATGGGACATACCCAGCCGCACCACATCCTGCCCAGCAAAAAACAAAGCAATATAAAAAGGCTAATATGCGGTAACAGGTACTTTATATTGGTGCGCCAAGTAAGGTTCTCTGATACCAGATGGACAATGCACGCCTTAAACATACCACCCTTCGGATTAAACCTGCATATAAGGCTTGGTGGAAAATTCTCAAAAACTGGGGTATCGCCTGAGGGCCAGAGTATATCCCCCTTTTTAAACTGCCCGGCTGACAGACTACCCTTTGGTGCCTTAAGGACAGGAAAAAAAGTTTTGGGTTTAGCCTGCGATACATCAGATTTGACAGTTTCAATATTTGCCTTAAAGAGATATCCTCCGTAAATAATGAGGATAAGAAATATTACCTGGGCAATTCTCCTTACAATGGATATCCTTCTAAATCTCATCTGTCTTTATTTAGCCTCTGGCTACGGTAGTATGCAATGCCGATAAGAATCATAACAGGCACAATATGCCAATAATAAAATAAATCCGGGCTTTTATCCACCCTTACATTAATCTGCCCCACATTTAAATCTATTTCCTCAACAGTCTTAGGAGCTCCTGCAGTAGAAAATGATACAGTGGGAAGCACTGCTGGCTGGGTAAAACTTTTCTTCCTTAAAACATCCTCTCCGAAAATAACTACATATTTTTTTTTAGAAGCTGAATTGGCGGCAAATATTATATTTGCACTCTGGATAGAACCATTCGGCCATTTTGAAAGGATAGTGATTTTTGACGGTATCTCTGAAGAGGTATCTGTAAGTCCAACTATTATATTTCGCTCTGATTTGACGCTTGAAGGCGGAAAGAAAACCTTACCTGAGGCATAAAAATCCCCCTCAAAAGACGGGTAATCTAAACTTACAGGGGCTTCCTGCGCCGCATAGACATAGCAAATGGCACTGAATAAAAAAAATGATACCGTACAAAAAAATATAAGACCCCTTTGTGCCAAAAAATTCTCCTTGCCTCGTTAGAGAACAGCCCTAAATACGTGAGTTTATTACCGTATAACGCTAATGTAACTTAACATTATCCCAACTTTAAACATCAGAAACTGTGAAGCTCCACGGCGTTATGGTTCGACTTCGCTCACCATCCCGAGCTTAACGAGGGACAGCCGTGGCCTCTTTTTCTACAGGGTCCCAAAAAGCTGAACCCTGAGCCAGATACTATTCATCCACGCCTTTATGGTTCGAATTCGCTCACCATACCGAGCCTGTCGAGGTACAGACGTGGCTTTCTGGCGAATGGGTAAAATCTCTAACTAGGCTTATGGGTTAATTAGTACCTTTCCAAATCCCTTTTCATCATTATAGCCGGATTCATCTTGCGCCCAAAAACTCATCTGGGGCTCTCTGCCTGATTTATTCCTTGTAATCCTCATATACCAGTATCCTTGGTAAGCCCTTGACTCAAAACCAAGCACAAAAAACGGCACCTCCAATTCAGCAGACCAGAATTCGCCGTTATCCACAACACAATATTTTATGTCTTTTGATTCTAGATGCACCTCAGTCCCTTCGGTTGAAACATTCTTAAAGGAGGGTGTGCCTGAAACAGGAATCAGAAAAGCGCTATAAGGACAACCTTCCTTGTTGCGCGCAAGTTTTATCTCTATTGTATCATCACGTGGTAAGTCTTGACTTTTATCTGTCTCGCAGTAGATTCCAAGATACATATGTGCCGTATCGCAAGAAACAAGGATTATGGTCTCATGCCAAGCCGTGCCTTTTTGGGGAGAGGAAAAATTGGAAAGCACCTTTGCGGTCTTCCAGAGCTCATCATCCAAGGCGCCGTCCATAACAGGTGCTGGAGGAAAGAATTTGATTTTTTGGGTTTTTGTTTCTTCTTCTCTGGGTTCGGTTAATTCTGTTTGAGGTTCTTGTTTATCTATCTCTGACTCTGGCGTAATAAGCCTTATCTCTGATTTATATTTCTTTGGTTTTGTTGTTTCTGTCTCTTTAACCTTTTTTTCGTCGCTTTCTGTTTCTACATCGGCTTTCTGCGTCACGGCCTCTTTACCCATGCTCAGATTAAAACTCTTAAACTGCTTGCCTCCTCCTACAAGCCGGAAGTTAATCGTGTAATTACCTGTTCTTGTTGTTGATTTTGGCGTCATACTAACCTGAAAGAAAGCCCTCTGGTCTTTTGGAAGTGGCATCTTTTTAGGGTTTATTTCAAAATCAAAGGCAGGGCTTTCCGCAATAAGGCTTATCTCCGCAATCCCCCTGTCCATATTGTTCTGCAGAAAAATCTTAAACGTGGCTTTATCCTTCACTGTAATGTTGTAGGTTTCAGGCTTTACGATAAGTTTATCTTTCTGGCGGAAGACATTATCGCAAAGATGCGCATAAGCAGTATGATAAACTGTTATCGGGACGAAAAAAATAACCAAAAGTATTTTATTTTTGACACTTTTTATCTTATACACGAGGCAAATAATATCATGAAAAATACTTTTGGTCAAAGCAAAATAATAATATGGGGCCTTTCTTTTTAAAAAAATTTTTTGTTTACAATTCTCCCTGTGTCAGTTATGATATTTACAACTTATTTTAAGAAATGAACAGGAAGTAATAAAAGAAAGGATGGTTGGTATGAAAAATAAAATATGGCGGCTAATATGGCTAACAGCTAGTTTATTAATATTTATAACTATTCCTGTATTTGCAGAAGTTAAAGCTGGGACATCTGAGTTTGGCGTTCATGTAGGAGGAATTCTTGGCGATGAATTAACATCCTCGCCTGTATCAGGCTCCACACCAGAGCTGGATAACTCAGTAGCGTGGGGAGTAGATTATACTTACAATTTAGGCGTTAATTGGGGAATTGAGGGGCGCTATACCATACATATAAGCGAAGCTATAAATTCGCCTAATACCTCTGATTTGAATGTGCATATGATTGATATAAACGGTGTGTATCATTTTAACCCGGAAGCAAAAACAGTTTTTTATGCAACCGCTGGTATTGGTTTTGCAAGCGCAGATTTAGAAAATAACATTCGCGGAACTGTCAATGACCAAATTGAATCTATTTCCGATAGCGACGGCTTTACTTTCAATATGGGTGGAGGATTAAAGTATTACGCCACCGAGGATGTGATTCTAAGGGCCGACTTGCGTTATCGTTATATTGATAGGTTGTTAAGTCAGTTTGAGGAGTCTTTAAATACCTTTGAAATAACAGCAGGTTTGGGTTATAGATTTTAGCGATTCCGGGACATTATAATACTTATTTTATGCTAAAGAATATGTATTGGCCCCAGCTCATCGCCCTTGCCTATTTCTGTAGATTTTCCCTGTAAAAACTTCTTTGCTGCTATAGCACATAAACACGCATCAATATAGTCTCCATAAAACTTGCGTTTATCTTTACCTGCGAGTAACTTCAATGGAATGTTAATTTCAATATCGGACAGTTTATCGCTTAAGGCAGTGGGGAATGTTTCAATAATTTCAACATCTGACATATAATTTTTCAATAATATCCAAAGATTGCTACCATTAAGCATCCATTCCGACGCTTTTCCATTCCTTGATACAAACTGTACGCGGTAACCAAGCCGAACTAATTCTCTCTCTGCCAACCTTGTTTTGGGACCCTTGATATATGCTTTTGGAGGGCAATCAATTGCAATTGCTCTACATACGCCAGGAATATCCTTGAGCTGCTCTAATACCGCCTCTGCTTCAATCTCGTGAAATAATCCTGAGAAACTATTATTCTTTAAATCCAGAATTGCTCCGTGAAAACCCTTTTTATAACCACCAACATCTATGCCGACAACAAAATCCATATTACTTAGTAATTATCTAAATGAAAAATAGGGACACTTCCCATTTAATTTGGACCTTGGAAAATTTGGAAAATTTGGGTATGAAAATTTGGGGACAGAAAATTTGGGGACACAATACTTAATTTTCTAAGAAAATTTGGGGACACAATACTTAATTTTCTACATCCAATTATAGAATTCAATTGGGTATTGTGTCCCTGGAATTCTTCCTTTATCTCCAGAAATTTTATATCGCCTCCATAGTAGAAGGCGGCTTGGTGGTAATATTATAGGTAACGCTGACAATACCTGGCACTTCCCTAACGATCCTACTCGCCAATTTCTCCAAGGTAGCAAACGGCAATTGTGTCGGACGCGCCTGCCGCGCATCAATGCTGTCCCAACAGCGAATTT
>VGKN01000047.1 GCA_016867055.1 Candidatus Omnitrophota bacterium | reverse complement strand
ACAGGTGCCTCCGGATGCAGTTAATTTGGGAAATTTAGAAATGCAGGGTGGGCAGACACTTAATCTTGATGCGGGTAACTACTTTCTTACCAAACTAACAACACGTAACTCTTTGGGCAATATACCACCCCCTCAGATTTATGCAACAGGTAAGATTACCCTATATGTAGATGGAGATATTGATGTTAAACGTTTATACATATATGGACAAAATACAGACCCAACCAAAGTTACTATAAAGGTAATAGGTGACCATGATGTCAAAATAGAAAATGAAAGTCACATTCATGGCGTGGTATATGCACCTAATTCTGAGGTAAAGCTTAAACAAAGCACTGTTTGGGGTGCAGTAATAGGTGATGAAATTAAAGTGGATGGTTCAGCCACAATTCACTATGATGAGGCACTTTCCACAAGCGGAGATTATATCTCTGGAACTACCGTGGATGTGCTTTCTTGGAGAGAGCCGAATTAATAATAATTGAAGACCCCATCAGTCAGATAAAAACCCTTTGTTTTTCATAGACAAGGGTTTTTTTATTTGTTAATATAACTTCACTTTCCTAAAAATTTCCAAAGAGAATATTTAATAATTATTAGATTAAAAGGAGGTAGAAATAGAGCTAAAAGAAGCCCTTCTATATGAGAAAAGAAAAGACAATGAAGTATCCTGCAGGCTTTGTAGCCATAGCTGCAAAATACCAGAAGGGAAATTTGGAATCTGCGGGGTAAGGCAAAACAAAGACGGCACCTTATACAGCCTTGTATATGGAAGGCCTATTGCCCTAAACATAGACCCTATTGAGAAAAAGCCCATATTCCATCTCTTACCAGGCTCGCAATCTTATTCCTTGGCAACAGCAGGTTGCAATTTTAAATGCAGTTTCTGCCAGAACTGGCAGATATCCCAGATTACAAAACAAGGAGAGGCCAAAATTATGGGTGAGAGATTGCTACCTGAAGAGGCAATCTCTCAGGCGTTATCTTATAAATGCGAAAGTATCTCCTATACCTACACCGAGCCCACCATATTCTTTGAATACGCATACGATATAGGAAAACTCGCCAAGCAAAAAGGTCTTTACAATATATTTGTCACAAATGGCTATATGAGTCTTGAATGCCTTGATATGCTAGAAGGAATTCTTGACGGCGCAAATGTAGATTTAAAATCATTCAGGGAAGATTTTTATAAAAAGATTTGTGGTGCAAGACTTAAACATGTGCTTGAGTCTATAAGATATATGAGAAAACTAAATATCTGGGTTGAGGTAACTACCTTAGTTGTACCGGGAGAAAATGACACAGAGGAAGAATTAAATGATATAGCAGAATTCTTAGCAAGCGCTGGAAAAGAGATACCATGGCATATAAGCAGGTTTCATCCTGATTACAATATGACAGATAAAATCCCAACACCTATAAAAATACTTAAAAAGGCAAGAGAGATAGGTTTTAAGGCAGGATTAAGGTATGTTTATACTGGAAATATTCCAGGCGATGAAGGTGAGAACACCTTTTGCTATAATTGCAGGAGACTCCTTATAGGTAGATTTGGCTTTCAAATCTTAGAAAATAATATAACAGATTCTAAATGCAAGTTCTGCAGTTCTATTATTGATGGGGCAAAATTATGATAAAAAATTTTAAAAAACGCGATGGGAGTACAGTCAAGTTTAATCAGGATAAGATTACCAATGCTATTTATAGGGCAACAATTGCTATAGGAAAGCAAGACCGGGTTTTATCAAAAAGATTATCAGATAAAGTTATTTTTCTACTTGAGAAAAGATTCAAAGTGGATACTGTCTGGATAGAGAATGTTCAGGATATGGTCTTAGAGGTATTAAAGGAATATCCAAAGCTTTGCATAGCATATGCTACATATAGAAGACGAAGACAAGAACTCCGAAAGATTAAAGGATTTATAGGAATTAAAGATGAACTTAAACTTGAGCCTAATTCTCTAAAAGTGCTTAAGGAGAGATATCTTTTAAGAGATGATAAAGGCGAGATTATTGAGACTCCCTCAGTTCTTTTTAGAAGGATAGCAAGGGCAATATCAGAGGTAGATTTAAATTATTCCGATAAGGGCAGGGTAAAAAGGCAGGAAGAGATATTTTACAATATGATGGCTAATTTAGAATTTTTGCCGAACTCACCTACGCTTATGAATGCAGGAACACCTCTGGGGCAACTATCCGCGTGTTTTATTCTGCCTGTAGGAGACTCGCTCCCTGAGATATTTGACACCTTAAAGGCAACTGCTCTAATTCAGCAATCGGGCGGTGGCACAGGTTATAATTTCTCTAATCTTAGACCTAAAGGGGATATAGTAGGTTCAACCCATGGTGTGGCATCAGGTCCAATTTCATTTATAAGCCTTTTTGACAAGACCACAGATGTTATAAAACAGGGTGGAAAGCGCCGTGGTGCAAATATGGGAATTTTAGATGTTAGCCATCCTGATATAGTGGAATTTATAAAGGCTAAAGAAAATGAGGATTTCCTTTCAAATTTTAATCTCTCAGTAGCTGTGACGGATGAATTTATGGATGCGGTTTTGAAAAATACTTCTTATTTTCTCGTAAATCCGAGAACAAAAAAGAAGGTAGCAAGACCAAAGGCAAGATATATCTTTGACTTGATAGCCAAATATAGCCACAGGACCGGAGATCCGGGTGTAATATTTATTGATGAAATAAACAGGCATAATGTAACCCCAATTTTAGGCAGGATGCACGCCACAAACCCCTGCGGAGAGGTGCCAGCGCTTTATTATGAGAGTTGTAATTTGGGCTCAATAAATCTTTCAAGGGTTGTTGAGAATAAAAAATTAAACTGGGAAAAATTAGAATTTTTGGTAAAGGAAGGGGTTCATTTTCTGGATAATGTTATAGACGCAAATAGATACCCCTTGGCACAGATAGAGCAGATTACAAAGGCAAACAGAAAGATAGGTCTTGGCGTGATGGGTTTTGCCGAGATGCTTATAAAATTAGGTATACAGTATAACTCAAAAGAAGCCCTTAGATTTTCCAGTATGCTTATGAATTTTATCCAGAGAAAGTCAAGAGAAACCTCCATCTGGCTTGCCAGAGAAAGGGGCTCATTTGCAAATTTCAAAAACAGTATATGGAAAAAGCGCTATACCTGTCTACGCAATGCCACAATAACCACAATTGCACCCACCGGCACCATAAGTATAATAGCAAACTGTTCTTCTGGAATAGAGCCACTCTTTGCAGTGGCGTACATGAGAGAGATGTTTGAAGGCACCAAGTTGATTGAGATAAACTCTGTTTTTGAGGATATGCTGAAAAGATATAATCTATACTCCAAAGGGATTATTTCTGAGGTAGCAAAGTTAGGCTCAATTCAGAAATTAAAACTACCCGCTTATTTAAAAAGACTATTTGTTACCGCCTTAGATATTGCACCTTCCTGGCATATAAGAATACAGGCTGCTTTCCAGAGGCATGTAGATAACGCAGTTTCTAAAACTATAAATTTGCCAAAGGATTCCAAGGTTTGTGATGTGAAAAAGGCAATTTTGCTTGCGTATAAACTAAAGTGTAAAGGTATAACCATATACAGGTATGGCTCAAAAAAGGAACAGGTTTTATATCTCGATGTTCCAAAAAGATTTGTCAAGGCAGATTCAGAATATAGCGGAGGATGCCCAACAAAAACTTGTATTTTTTGAAAAAAGTTCATTGAGTTCATTGAGACCGTTTTTGACCAACTCAATAAACTCAAAGAACTAAAATAACTCATTGAAGGAGGTGTAATAGATGGCAATAAAAAAGGTATGGATTGAGGAAGATTGTATCGCATGCGGGCTTTGTGCAGATACCTGTCCAGAGGTATTTGAGATAACGGATGAGTCTGCAAAGGTGAAGGCAGGTGCAGACCTAAATAAAAATGAGGAACTGATAAAAAAGGCAGCCTCAGATTGCCCTGTAAATGTAATAAAATTTGAATAGAAAAAATACTTATCAGATTTGCCCGGGGATAGATAAATATGAAAATTTTTAATAATAAATTAACAAGGAGAGATTTTTTGAAAAAGGGCTGTATTTTTGCAACCTGCTCCACAGGTTTATTTGCTTTGGATTTCTTTAAGGCGGGTTCTCTATTAGCAGATATTCCAAAAACGCGCTTCGGACCTTATGAGGCGATGTTCTACAACAAAATAGATGAAGAAACTGTTCAGTGTATGCTCTGTCCGAGGAAGTGCACGCTTACCAATGGAATGCGCAGTTTCTGCCGTGCCAGAGAACCAAAAGAAGGGAAATTATATAGCGTTGTCTATGGACTACTTACAGCAGTTCATATTGACCCTATTGAAAAAAAACCTTTATTTCATGTATTGCCCGGCTCTAAATCTTTTTCTATAGCCACAGCAGGTTGTAATCTTCGGTGCAAATTCTGTCAGAACTGGCAGATATCCCAGTCAAAACCTGAGGAGGTGGATAACCAAGAGCTTTCACCTGCTGAGGTGGCGGATTTAGCCTTAAAGAATAACTGTAAAACAATCGCATATACCTATACCGAACCTACCATATTCTTTGAATATATGGTTGATACAGCAAAGCTTGCGAAACAAAAAGGAATAAAAAACCTCTATCACACAGGCGGTTTTATAAATCCCGACCCTTGTAAATATTTAACTGGCTTACTTGATGCAGCAAACGTGGACTTAAAAGGTTTTGACCAGAGTTATTTAACAGAGACCTGCCAGGAAGAACTCCAGAGCGTTCTTACAATGCTTAAGATTTTAAGGGATAACGGCGTCTGGGTTGAGATAACAAATCTTGTAGTTCCAACCTTAAATGATGATATGGGTAAAATAAGAGAAATGACTTCATGGATTGCTAAGAATTTAGGGCCTGATACACCCCTTCATTTATCAAGGTTTTATCCTCAATATAAATTAAAGAATCTTTACCCAACACCTGTTGAGACGTTGGAGGAGGCAAGAGAAACTGCCCTAAAAGAAGGGTTAAACTTTGTTTATATTGGTAATATTCCTGGGCATAAGGGAGAACATACCTACTGCCCTAACTGCAAAAAAACCCTTATAGAACGTGTAGGTTATACAATCCTTAAAAACCAGATAAAAAACGGAACCTGCGGCTATTGCAATACCCAGATAGCCGGGCTTTGGGAATAAAATCTTTTCCAAATTGAAAAAATCCCTTATCTTCTCAATACTCTTGTTAGGTTTTTCCAGTATGGCAAGCCAGGTGGTATTGGTAAGGGAATTTTTGGTTATCTTCCAAGGAAATGAACTCTCAATAGGTATAATCCTTGGCCTCTGGTTTATCCTTGGCTCAATTGGCGCCGGAATATTTGGTCTATTTGTAGATAGAATTAAACACAAAATATTCGTTGTATCCGGCTGTCAGACTATCCTAAGTCTTTTCTTTCCCTGTTCGCTTATCCTGGTCAGATTAATCCGGTCTGTTATAGGTGTATCTCCTGCTGAAATTATAGGTTTACTTCCGATGGCTATTTCAAGCCTTTTTATTCTTTTATTCCTTTGTATTTTCTATGGTTTTTTATTTACATTAAGCTGCAAGGTATACGAAGAAGAAATTACTAAATCTTCTAAAAGCGTTGGCTATGTTTATATACTTGAATCAATAGGAGCAAGCCTTGGTGGCCTTTTAGTAAGTTTAATCCTTATCCGTTATCTAAACCCCTTGAGTATTATGCTTGTCCTTTCAGTTTTAAATCTGACCTTCTCAACTATTCTAACTTTTAATCTAAGAGAAAACCTTCTTAGAAGAAAAATTATTTTGGCAATAAACTTTATCTTTATTTTATTAGTTATACCCTCTTTTATATCAATAAATAGATTTAACGAAGCTTTGGTCAGGCTTCAATGGAAGCCCTATAGTCTTTTGAATTTTAAAAATTCAATATATGGAAATATTGTAGTGGCAAAAGAAGATGAGCAGGTTTCTTTTTTTGATAACGGTCTTCATCTATTCAGCGCTCCTGATGAGCTTTCCTCTGAAGAGCAGACTCATTTTGCAATGCTGATGCATCCCCAGCCAAAGAATATCCTGATAATAGGAGGGGGTATGGGAGGCCTTTTAAAAGAGGTCTTAAAATATGATGTAAATAGTGTAGATTATGTTGAACTTGACCCTCTTGTTATTCAAATGGCAAAGGACCATTTAAAGGAAAACGACCTGAGCGTCTTAAGAGATAGCCGCATCCAGATAAGGCATATGGACGGCAGGCTATATGTTAAAAAAACAGAGAAAAAATACGACTGTATAATTATAAGTGCGCCAGAGCCATTTACTGCCCAGCTCAATAGATTATATACGTTAGAATTTTTTAAAGAGATAAAATCTGTCCTCTCTAATCCAGGGATTGTCTCTTTTAGTCTTACCTCATCTGAAAACTATATCGGAAAAGAGCTTCAGGATTTTTTAAGTTGTATCTATAACACCTTAAGGGAAGTATTCTCTGATGTGAAGGTTATACCCGGAGACACCGCATATTTTTTAAGCTCTAACAATAAAAATGTCTTAACCTATGACTATAATCAGCTTTCTGAAAGGATAAAATCAAGGGGTATAAAATTAAAATTTGTAAGGGAATATTACCTTTTTTCAAAGATGTCTAAAGAAAGGATTTCCTATATAGAGGATAGATTAAAGCAGAAAAGCTCAATCTCACTTAATCTTGATTTTAAACCCGTTTGTTATTTCTACGATATAATTCTATGGATGACCTATTTTAATTCTAAATTTAAGGATTTATTAAAGGCGACCACGGAGTTTAAAATATGGGTTTTCTTTTTAATTTTTGCCTTGGTTTTATTTTCACTTAGTCTAAAAACAAAAAAGATCTTTAACAAAAAGCCCTACCTTATATCCATTATGACCACAGGAACCTCGGAAATAGTATTTCAGATAGTAGTTCTTATCTCATTTCAGGTAATATATGGCTTTGTTTATTATAAACTTGGGCTAATACTCACTTCATTTATGATAGGGCTTGCAATAGGAAGTTTTCTAATTACTAAATACCTGATTGACATAAAAAATGATAGAAGATTATTTATCCTTACCCAACTTGCTATTTGTATTTATCCACTTATACTTCCTGTTTTG
Source organism: Candidatus Omnitrophota bacterium (assembly GCA_016867055.1). The sequence continues at coordinate 1,479 of VGKN01000047.1, read as the reverse complement.
TTCTGGTCTCTGGCTAAAACGAAATCTCCCATTTTAGATTGGCTTGGTTCAAATATTATATTTTCATTTCTCCCTATAATCGCAGGTTTTATCGGCGGGATTCAGTTTCCCCTTGCAAATAAGATATGCCTAAAAGGACAAGAGGTGGGTAAAACAGCAGGCATTACCTACGCTCTTGATTTGCTCGGCGCCTTTATCGGCTCCTTATTTACCAGTATCTTTTTAATGCCCATCTTAGGCATAATCAAAACCTGCATCCTTGTATTCTTGCTAAACATAGCCACTCTTATTATACTTTTGGTGAATAAATAAGATAAAAAACTTTAACAATTCTAAAAATATGCTATAATTTTTTTAAAAGGATTAAGAGGAGAAAAATTATGCTTGGAAGAGATAAAATAGTAAGAATAATTCAAGATAATATGGATGAGATAAAGGCTTATGGGGTTAAAAGGCTTGGAATATTCGGTTCATTTAGCCGTTCTAACCAGCATCATAGTAGCGATATAGATGTTTTGGTGGAATTTCAAGAAGGGAAGAAGGTATTTGATAATTATATGGAACTGAAGTTCTTTCTGGAAAAACTCTTCAAGCGCAAGGTTGATTTGGTTATTAAGGACGCCTTAAAACCGAGAATAAAACAAAATATACTCAGAGAAGTAATGTATGCGTGATTACAAACTTTATCTGGATGATATTTTAAAAGCTATTAATAAAATAGAGAAATATACAAAGAAAATAGATTCATCTCAGTTTAAGAAGGACGAGTTGTTAATAGATGCAATTGCAAGGAACCTTGAAATAATTGGTGAAGCAGTAAAAAATATCCCTGCAAATGTGAAAAAGAGTCATTCAGAGTTTGAATGGAAGAAAATAGCAGGCCTGCGGGATATATTGGCACATGAGTATTTTGGTATTGATACAGAGGTTATGTGGGATATAATCAAGAATAAACTGCCCAAATTAAAGAACAGAATTTCCCGCCTATTGAAATCTTCTAAGTAAAAAACCTTATAAGTAAAGATTTCAACCATGTAGGTTGAAAAACCCGCTCGCAGGGGACCCTTCTTTTGATTTTTAAACTTGACCAATATTATTATCGGCAGTATTATTTGCTAAAGCCACAAAGAATCGGTCGGGCTTTGGATTAAGATAGCATAGTTAAGTCTATAGAATAACCCCCAGAATTAAGAATTGCTTTTTATTGTAATATTATAAAGGAATATATATTATAGATTAAAAATAATAATATGAGAAAAGGCGCTACAGTAGTTTATGCAATACTTTTATTTACTATCGCACCTGCTATTGCCTTTTCTGAAGACAGAAATCTTATAGGAAAAGGTGCTAGTTTTGAAACAAAAAGCATAAGAATGAAACTTTATAAAAATGTAACTGAACTATCTCAATTTCCTGAATGGCCAGAACTTAATGCCGTAGCAGTTCCTTTAACAATTGATGACTCCCGAGCATTTCATG
>VGKN01000046.1 GCA_016867055.1 Candidatus Omnitrophota bacterium | reverse complement strand
TGTGGCCTTATCAATCATATTACGGTCTCTTAATTCAAAACCAATAAGAATCGGTGTAATATCAGATGCAGAGCCGGGGTATAATACCTCAATAGACCTATCCTGAAGGATAGTGGGGTGTTTTTCAGCGATTGCGCTGGTCATAGCTAATACTGCTTTAGCGCTACTACCTTTAACAATATCCATTATACTGCTTGCCTGAGAAGATGACGGTGTGGCTCCTGGCGCGGCGACTCCAACTGGCTGTGGTGCTGGAGTTTCACCAGCAATAATCGGCGCTGCTATATCTGCCGCTTTAACCCAGCAATCCAAAAGTTCCCTGCCTGCCTTTTCATCAATTACCTCAAACTGGAGACCGTGTTTAGGTGAATCAATCTGAAGTAATGGAGTTGCAACATCTTTCCATCCGCGACGCAGTTGTTCAAAATATGCGCTTACATCTTCAAGTCTATACCCCAATGCTAAACCTATTGGAAAAGCCTCGCATACAACCTCATTAGCAATTCTCCTCCAACTAATACATCTTAGATATTCATCAAGCCGAGCAAGATGTTGTTCTGCTTCTGAAAGTTCCGAGGCTTCAAGAATGGCGTTAAAGTCAATGCCTTCCAGGACCCCTATAAAATTTTCTGGCTTGCTTTCTTTTGCGATATAGCTGTCTTTATCCAATAACTCATCACGATTTTGGAGAAACACCCTGGCTAAAACCTTTGGGTCATAGATATAACATAGCTTCAATTCATCAGATTGATACGAGACAACTCTCAGGTTTAAGCTCTGTGCAATTGTATACATCATCTGCAGTTCTTCGTCGGGTTTAAGGCTGCGGCTCCAATATACTGGTTTAATCCCCAATGCTACAAGGAGAAGGTCGCTATGCCTGGGGTCGCTTAAATATGCCCGTTGCTCTTGGTTTAAACGGTCCCTGATGGCGGCTGCCTTTGCTTCTACCTTATCGGTTTGGATCTTTACTATGCCAGCCGGCGCGGCGGGCTGGGCGGCTAGGGGTTCGGCGGCTGTGGTTGGGGTTCCTGGCGTAACTGTGGCTTCGGCGGCGGGCTGAGCGGTGGTGGGTGTTGGTTTGACTAACAATGGCTGGTTTACTGGTAACTCTATGGTAACGCAGGTGCCTGATGGACTATCTATAACTGATTCCGCCGCTAGAAGTTCTTTCGCTTCCCACTGTCCTGTTTCTCTATTTTGGGAAACACTGATAATATTCTTTCCTTCTTGCTTAGTCTCTATCCTAATCCAGCCACCGTGGTCAGTTGCAACTGTATAGGCATAGGTAAGTCCAAAACCTCCGTTTTCTCCTTGCGTAGTGCCCTTTAATGTGAATACCTTAGGTCTTCCAAAGGCCTCATCCATTTCCAGTAATGAAGGCTCTATCCCTCCTGCCTGGTCAAAGATTCTTATTAGGACTGCCGGCTCACCCAATCTATCAAAAACCTTTTCAATCTTTATCTTTAGTTTGAGGTTGGATATGCCTTCCGTTGCAGTATAAGCATTACTAATAATCCTACCGAGCATCCTTATTGCTCTTTGGCGGTCTGCAGAAATTAGAGGCGTATCCTCAGGAACCTCAAGGACTATCTTCCCTCTCCTTAATAAATCATCTACATCAGCGATTGCGTGGTCCATTAAACCATCTTTAATTGCTTCTCTTATTAACTCATTCAAATCTACGCTCTGGATATTTAATTTTCCTTCTATAAAGGCGCTTTGGTCCCTTAAAAGCGCGATAAGCACTTCAAGTGTCTCTTTAGCAGTGTCAACGAATTGCTTTATCCCTCCAATCTCCACAAATTCTGGATGTGCTCCTTTAGCAACCTCTGTCAATTGCTGAATCAAACCCTTTCCATTAAGCTCCTTATATAAATCTTCTGCTTGAGCAATCATTTTATCTATATACATAAGAATATTTGAAAAATCCACAGCCTTTACCTCTTCTTTTATCTTTCCATAAATAGCCTTTAATCTTTCTACCATTGAATAAAGGTCGGTTGCGTCTGCATAATCCCTTAAAGTACTCATCGCACCATCTAAGCTATCTATATATTGAACTATAATTCCATGAAGCCCTTCTATATTTCTTATTGCAAGTTCGCATCTCTCGCGATATTCCAGAGCGTTATAACTTAACCATCCTTGAGCAGCTGGCGTAAGAGCCTGCATAAACTCCGCTTTGGCTTTAGGAGAGTATTGAGCAATTACTTCTCTTACTATATCTCTCATCTCATCTTGCGAGGTGGTAATACCGCTTAGCTCGAAATCAAACTTTTCTTTTCTATAGAAATATTCTACCTCTCCTAAAAGATATGCTAATCTTGTAGGTTCAATATTTCTGAAAATCCTTCTTAAATCCCCTGGCCATTGCAGAACAATCAATCTGGCTACATTAAAGTTGCTCAATTCTTTAAACTTTCCCATCTCTTCTAAAGATAAAACGCTAATGTCTATCGCGGCCTCAGCTAAAAGCCTTGCTTTTAGATTCATATCAAAAGTATTAAATATATCTCGTATCATAGCATGTACGCCTCTGCCACACAATAAGACACTCCCTGCTAAGAATAAACCCTCATCCCCGCAAGCAGCCAGTAATCTCATCATATTTCTAAGCCAAATACTATATCCATCTCTTTTCTCTATTCCTTCTCTAATGAATGGGGCACGAACAAAAATGTCATATAAATCGTCCGCTAATTTAAGTCTTATTGTTGGATTAAATAATTCAAATTTCAGCGCTCTATCAAAAGATACTTTATACTTCTTTATTAAGTCTGAGACTCTTGCAATATTGCCTCTATAAAATTCCTCAAAAGAAGTGGGGTAACGGTCATAACCTACCTGTGATCTTGATTGCATAATCATAATAAATTCATCAGAGGCTCCAAGTGGTGTAATGGCACCTTCTATATCCTGCGGTCGATTAAAATTTATTTCTATCATCATAGCAACCCTTGCTATTCGAAGGGCTAATTTTGAATTTTCTCTATCTCTTAAAAATATATCGTCTGTGTAATCTGCGGGGACTATCTCCACGCCACCCTCTTTACATAACACAACCTTTCTGTCTTTTTGTGCTGGCTCAAAGCTAACTATTCTACCCTGTTTCTTATCGTAGACATAGCGATGCGCCCTGCCTGGGCATTTATCGCCCACCAAGCCCTCGCCTAACCCCTGCACAATCTCTATAACCATAATATCTGGATTATATTCATCGGGGTTTGCGGTATGTATTACAAATGCATACTTGGCATCTACTGAAGGCGATATCTGGACTGCCGGATATACAGAAAAGTGGTCTATATCTAATTTTTGTCTTTCAAGATATGCGCCAAGGTTCCAGATAGACGCCCACGCTTTTTTTACATATTTCTTAACATCTTGCCTTTTGACATTAGGAAATGTGCCGTATAGCCCTGCGCCAAACCCTGGGTAGTCGGGCAAATCCTCGGCATTGGTTCCGCATCTAACATATACATATTCATATCCTCTGTCTCCTACTCTCTCATTTATTTCCTTCCATATTCCATCGGGTATCTTCATACCTTCTATTATATCGCGGATCTGTGCTAATTTGGTCTGGATGTCATCTATATCAGTATTATCAATACTCTCTACTATTTCACAAATTCTCTCTTTAATCCCTGGGTTTGCATCCAATACACGCCTGTATGTGGCAAAGGGAATCACAGGTCCCCAGTTAATTCTCTGGTTAAATATAGCACCGGGTATAAGTGGAGTTATTGCCGTGCCTGCTTCATTAAGGCTGGTAAATTTATGCCCTGCCTGACGGTAATCTTCCGTATCTGTTAATGACGAAAGAATATCTTCCGGGGTTGTTAAATCAACCTCGGCAAGAACAGGTTTAGACAATTTTGGCTTATAAGACTGCCAATTTTCTATCTCGCTTTCAGTGGCTAACCTAAATTCCACACCCTCCTTTGAGACCTTCATATAAACCCATTTTCCATCAAAAGATTTTAGCTCATCTAAATTTCTAACAATAACGTGAGGAATGCCCCAGAAGCGCGCCCTTACCTCTGCATGCGATAGTCCTGCGGGCTCCTTACAGCTTATAATACCCATAGGCCTTTTAAATGTAGGATCCGCTGTAGGATAAAAATCAACGGCTACGATTTCATCATCTCCGACCTCCCAAAGTGCCTTGTAGTTACCAATTATATCTGGTATTATCCTTAGCCTCCCCACCGTTTCTCCCAAGACCTTAGGTGTCATCTCTGGCGCGGCGGGGGACACCAGGGTAAATTCAGTCAATGCGCCATCAATAAATCTTTGGAAGTCATCTATTGTCTTTAAGGAATTATGATAATTTACTAATATTGTAAAAATTTGCTTCCAACTCAATTGTAATTCTGATTTCATAGGTACAACTTTTTCGATAAGGGTCCTTCTTGGCAGATAATGTGAGTCACGAGCTCTTCGGTACTCTGGCGTCCATTCAACAGGAACAGCTACTAATCCTGGTTGAGAAGGACGTTCATCGTATCTTTTATAATCTCCTTCTATAAAATCTAAATATTCGTTTGAATCTATATCTAAATGCTCGAAGATTGCCAATGCTCCAATATCAGATAAAAATTCACGTACCTGCTTTTCTGTAAATTCTTCTGAAGTCTTTAGTTCTATAGAACTCATTTTGAAAATATGCATAGCTTCATGTCCTATTAATCCTACAAATGCTTTAGGGTAACTGCTAAGCCTTTTTATCATCCCAGTAGTTATAACTCCTACAGCCCTAACATCTTCTTCATCTTCCTCTGTTTTAACTATAAGGTCTAACTTCATTTCTCTAAGAATGAAATAAACCTTTATAACCTTATATATATTCATTTTAAAATTCTTTCTTATTTCATCTCCTTCTAAAATTTCATATGTTGTTAATAATCCGCTTATATATAAAATCTTCCAGACTTTATTACCTTGAGATGTGGGAATGAGGAGATTACTTAATAAAGGAGTATTAGCAAAAAGAATTAATATTTTTTTTGCAAGCTTCTTTATATCGTCTGATATTTCCATTTCTTCGAATTGTTCGGGGGACATTTTCTCCCATTGTTGAATAAGTTCATCCAATTCTTCAATCTTAGAAAGAAAAACTTCAGCGGCTGTTGTGGGGGTTGGTTCTGGCGCGGCGGGGGTTGCTGGTGGTGCGTCGGAGACTGGTTGATGAACTTCTCTCCACGCCTCAGATAAAATAATTGCCTTATATAAACCCTCTATTATATCTTCTCTATCTCTGGTAAATTTAGCAATATCTTCTATTGCTAGTTCAAGATTTAGCGATAAGCCTTGAATTGCATTTCCGAAAATATTACATATTGTTTGAGGAGTAATATCAGCGGCGATATCTATAACTTTCCATGATCTGGCATCAGGCATAGTCTCTAATACTCTATTTGCTTCAGCGATAAGTTCTTCTTTAGTTCTTAACATCTCTACCCTTCTCTTTACCTCTTGAGCAATCAAATGAAATTGGGGATATTTGAAACTTCCTTCAATAATAGCGGTTAAGTCTACATGAGAAACGATGTCAGCTCTGAATTTTAACGCTTCTTCAGCATATATTTCGTCAAAATTCCCAACTTTAGCGATGGTCCAATTTATCAATGCGACCTCTTCTTCTGGTGCGGTGGCTCGGGCGGCGGGCGGCGTGACGGAATCTAACTTATCTTGGATTAATCTTAGAATTTCTTGATATTCTTCCTCAGTTATAATGCCCTCAAAATGTCCTGCAGTGTAGGCTCCTTCAAGTACTTCCACGGATTGGCTCAAAAACTCTTGAGCTATTTCATATTGTCCAGATTTTAACATCTCATTTGCTTGTTCTATATCTCGAAGGACTATAGGCTCTATAATTCCATCTCCACCTGCCTCTGACTTCTGTACAACAAGTTCATGTAATACCTTTAAAATATTCTCCAAACCTAAAATCGAAATCGCTGTAGTTTTAGGATCATTGGGTGCCGCTCTGGCAATAAAATCTTTTTCCCATTCTTCTCTGAGGACCTCTATTTTCTCAGCCTTTTCCCTTAATTTACCTAATAGTTTGTTACTATCAAATTCAAGACATAGTTGTTGAGCCTGTTCATAGACTTTTTCTAAAAGTTTGGGAATTATATGACCATACAATAGCCTCAATATATGGAATCCTCGCCATAGCCTCAAACCTTGAGCTTCCATTCTTACTTCTATTCCCTCCGGAACTCTTGGAACTTCTATTTCTTCTTTGCCTGCCATAATATCATTTACCGCTTTTTCCCAGACTTTTGCATCACTATAAGCTTCGTCTAAATCTCCTATATCAATTCGTCCCTTATACTCAGCAAGTAATGCATCAAGCCCATGAATACCGATACTTCTTCTTCTCTTATCAGAGTAGTCCTCCTCATCATTTGAAAAAGAAGAGGCAATTAAATCACATAATTTTTTATATGCTGAACTTGCTGCGCCCTTATCTTTTTCAGTACGACCAGGCGACATACAAGTGTAGACAAGGTGTGACAGACCAGGTAGCGGCAATTCTACTGCACCTTCGATATCTTGAGCCATGGAAGGCTTAACAAACTGTAATTTTGTCATCTCTAATTCTTTCAAAGTTTGCTGAACTCGTTGACGCCAAAGACGATATTCTTCGCCTGTCCTACCCAGCTCTATGGCAATGTGTTGAACTATGTCTGATGCCTGAGCAACAGCAGTGGAGGAAATAGGTATGGCCTTTGTCTTTTTCCCCTTGGATACATCAGTCGCTTCGTCAGCTTTAATTTCAGCTGATGATATCTCGGCTCCTTTGGCACCGGAAATATGAGACTCTGTGGTAGAAAGCTTTCTAACTATAAAGACCGCTGTCTTATACCCGGCGACAGGAAGATTGAACCTTCTATCTCGTTCAACCGTAATCTCTTGCTTATCTGCTACTTCTGTAATTAAACGGATCGCTTCTTCCAAATCCTGAAAAGGATACACGCCAATGGCAAGTCGTCCTCCAGGCTCTAACGCATCTAACGCTTTCTGTACCAGTTGCCTCTGTTCATCTGGAGTGGACCCAAATCCATCCCTTGAGGCCTCTGGAGATAAGTCCGGACTGAAGACACCCAGCATTATGGCTACCTGGTATGCCCCAGACTCAAGTGGGTATTTTATGGCATCCGCATGTTCATAGTGCGGACGAGGGCTAAGGTGAGCAGTGGCTTCCTGCAATTCTTTAACCTGGTCTGATTCAATTTCAATGCCCAAGAACTGGGCCTCGAGGAAGCTGGCAACAATTCCAGGAACACTGAAGTGACCTGGACCAAACTCTATTACTCTGTCTCCGGGTTTTATGCCGAGGTGGCGCATTAATCTAGCAATAGTAATGATGCAAAGTGCATTCCAAGATTTTGTTGGGTCGCTGTCAGACTCCAGGTCAGACACTGAAAAAACTCCTGCATCTATCATCCGTCGCATTAATTCATCTTTTCTAAATAAGTCCGGAGAGAATTCCCAAAATCTAAGAAGAGAACTTACATCAGGCGGCGGACTTTTTGTAAACGTATTATGCGCAAATATGCCATTTCCAATAAAGTTATGCGTGCCGTCTACTTCAATATCGTAAACATGCTCATAGCCACAGTATTCTATTGAGACAATTTTGTCCCATAAGATGGCTGTGCTCGGTGCTCGGTGCTCGGTGCTAGGTAAACCTTGTACCTCTGCCTCGGCCTCAGGTATAGTGGATAATAACCTTGACAGGTTCTTTAAATCATAATATATTTTTTGACAGTGAAAATATTGCATGAAGAAAAGATAGAATTCATCGCCAAAACAACAACCGACTTGGGCAAGGCTATCTTTATAATTGGATTGGCAAGTTATTTCTTTAAAGAATTTCCGTTCTTCTGGAGAATTGCTGTTACTATTTTGAGCATAATATTTATTTTTGCTGGGATAATCATCTATCCTATAAAACGAGTTGAATAATAATGGAAATAATAGTGGCTTCCTTAATAATTCTTGTAGGGCTTTTATCAATGGCTTATTTTGAGTATCGCCGACAGGCAAAGGAAAAGCATACCCATTAATCTCTCTCGGCACCGCAATCTCATCGCCTACCTTTAGGTCTTTAACCTTTTGTGGTGTAATTACTCCTGTTATCTCTGCAACGCAAAGTTTAAAAATATTTGACAGTCTATTGAAGATATGATATATTTCCTCCAGATGAGAATTATAGACGAGGTAAGAAGAGAATTTATAGCAAAGGCGGTTGTTAACCTCGGAACTGCTATTTTTACTGTTGGTCTGGCAAGTTATTTTTTTGAAAAGTTTCCTAATTTTTTGAGAATTATACTGGCAATTGTCTGCCTTATATCTATAGTTGGCAGTTTCTTTATACAACCAAGAAAACAAGAGAGTTAAAGATGATAATGCTAAGCGTTCCGCTAATAATCCTAGGGGTGGTTTTTCTACTGATGTATATTGACCATCGCAAGGAAATAAAAAGTAAGCACACCCATTAATCTCTCTCGGCACCGCAATCTCATCACCCACCCTTAATTCACTAACCTTAACCCATTGAGAAAAGGTTGAAGGTTGATGGTTGAAGCTCAAAGCATTGCCTTCTGCCTTCCACCTTCCAACTCCCAACTTAACTAAATACGGATGATTTATAGTGGTCTTTATAGACCTTCCTGAGGCAGTGGTAAGTCTATATACAGGCTTAACTCCCATATCAAGCAGG
>VGKN01000045.1 GCA_016867055.1 Candidatus Omnitrophota bacterium | reverse complement strand
GCGTGACATTGACTATTACCCCACACCTTGCATAGGTAGATTTTCCCAAGCAAATAGTAATAATATTTCTTGGAATTCTAAAATACTCTTTAGACCTTGCAAGGATAAAAGAACTTGGCGGAATTACACAAAAATCCAGTTTCTGGGTTATAAAATCAGTCTCTTTTATATGCTTTGGGTCAACTAAGGTAATACCTTTTTTCAAAAATCTGAACTCATCTGCTAAACTTATGTCATATCCGTATGAGGAAAGACCAGAAGAGATTTTACGTTTGACTATGCGGTCTTTAGAGAAGGGTTTTATCATCTCGTATTCCCGCGCCATCTTCTCTATCCAGGTATCAGGCTTAACTGACATACGCGTCTTGCTAACACTTTGAGAAACCGCAGGAGTAACAGACCACGCAACCCTCTTCGTGTTGTAGAGAGCTGCCACAGTCAGGGCATACGCCGACTACATTGCCAAACTTGTTATTATTCTTTGGTTGAGGATAATCAAGCGTCTGTGGTTTATCTTGAACATTAGTCTTACTCTTTATAAACTGCCTTTCTATAACCCTTGCAATTGCATCTGCGCAGGAAAATATCCTTCCCCCCTTCTCCCAAGAGGGCGAGGGACATCTTATACCTGAGAGTTGTTCTATTATAGATTTAATGTCTATTCCGCTTCTGAAGGCAAGGGAGACGAGTCTACCTATTGCCTCAAGTTGACTTGCGGCACAACCACCCGCCTTTCCCATCTGGGTAAATAGCTCAAAGGGTTGTCCCTCATTATCTACATTTAGGATTATATAAAGATTTCCGCAGCCAGTGCCAATCTTCGTGGTTGTGCCTGTAGTAATGTTAGGTCTCGGCTTTGGAGATATTCTACTATATGACTCTTTTGGTTGTTTATTGTCTATATTTAAAACCTGCTTATCCCTGCTTCTATCCCTATATATAGTCACACCCTTACAACCAAGTTTATACGCCAAAAGATATACCTCGTCTACGTCCTTGGTGGTGGCAGTATGAGGAAAATTTACAGTCTTAGACACCGCATTATCAGTAAACCTTTGAAATGCCGCCTGCATTTTTATGTGCCATATAGGAGTTATATCGTGGGCGGTCACAAAAACCTGCCTTACTCTCTGGGGAATTATATCAAAGTCTTTTATAGAACCTCTTTTTGCTATCTCCCTCATAAGTTCATCCGAATAGAAACCCTCTTTCTCCGCTACTTCCTTAAAATAGCTATGCACCTCCGCAAGCTCATCATTATCTAAGACATTTCTTGTATAGGAGATGGCAAATAATGGCTCTATTCCACTTGAGCAGTCAGCAATTATACTTAAGGTGCCGGTAGGTGCAATGGTGGTGGTGGTAGCATTGCGGAGCCTTAAATCTCCGTTGTTATTGTATATACTATCTTTAAAATTTGGGAAGACGCCTCTCTTTGAGGCAAGCTCACATGAGGCAAGCCTTGCCTCCTTTGATATAAAACCCATAATCTCCTCAGAAAAGGCAATTGCTTCCTCGGAATTATATGGAATTCCCAAACGAATAAGCATGTCCGCAAACCCCATAACGCCAAGGCCTATCTTCCTATTAGCCTTTGTCATATCCTCTATTTTCTTTAAAGGGTATCTATTCATATCAATAACATTATCCAGAAAATGGACAGCTGTTTTTACGAGATACGAGAGTTTATTATAATCTATGGAGTTGTTGTTTACCACTTTAACCAAATTTATTGAACCAAGATTGCATGACTCATAAGGAAGAAGGGGTTGTTCTCCACAGGGATTGGTGGATTCTATCTCTCCGAGTTTTGGTGTGGGATTGGCCTCATTAAGCTTATCCATGAATATAATTCCAGGGTCTCCATTTTTCCAGGCATTTTCTACTATCAAGTCAAATACCTTTCTGGAATTTAGCCTGCCGGATATTTTTTTTGTTCTTGGATTTATTAGATCGTAATCCAAATTTTTCTCCAGAGCCTCCATAAATTCACGGGTTAATCCAACGGAGATATTGAAATTATTCATAACACTGCCGGATGCCTTGACATTTATAAACTCAAGTATGTCGGGATGATCTACCCTAAGTATCCCCATGTTAGCGCCGCGCCTTGTGCCACCCTGTTTTATGGCCTCTGTTGCCGAATCAAAGACCGTCATAAAAGAAACGGGGCCACTTGAAATGCCCTTCGTCGTCTGCACCACATCATTTTTTGGTCTTACCCTTGAAAAGGAAAACCCTGTTCCGCCGCCACTCTTATGGATAAGAGCTGTGTTCTTTATCGCCTCAAATATACTCTCCATAGAATCCTCAACAGGCAACACAAAACATGCTGAAAGTTGTTGAAGGTCTCTTCCCGCATTCATCAGGGTGGGAGAATTTGGAAGAAACTCCAGGGAGGCCATTATCCTGTAAAACTCTTCCTCTGTCTTTGAGATATCCTTATCGGGCTCATAAATAAGGTCTGCGCAGGCAATGTTTCTTGCAACACGTCCAAACATATCCTCAGGTGTCTCCACGACATTGCCATTTTCATCTTTTTTCAAATATCTCTTTTTGAACACCTTCAAAGCATTAGGCGACAATTTTATTGTGGTTATATTGAATGATAATTCCATCTAATCTATCCTCCTATAATTAACAGTTGTTTCTTATACTATAAATTGACAACATTGTCAAGCAGAATACAACATTTAGGGAATTAAACAAAAAAATAACTACATATGGTATATTAGTTAGTCTTTGGTGAGTTGTTTTTACGGACATAAAATTAAAAATGCCCTTGTTAATAAGCATCTTTTATTTTTAAATAGACAAGGGCATATTAAGGTAAAACCTTAAAAAATTTAAGGGAAAATTTTCAAAATTTAACTATTTCTTTACTTCTTCTTTCTTTGCGGCTATAGAATCTTTTATTTCACTTATTCCTGCGAATAATGCAACAAGCCCGCCAAGCACAAGCATCGCAGGCACAGTTGCCTTTAGCCCTCCCAGAAAAGATGACCACCATTTAATAAGAAGTAAAACACCGACTACGGCACAGGCAAGCCCCAAAACTACACTTAAGACCTTTCCCATCCTGTTCACCTCCTTTTATTTGCAAAATCCAACTAAAATTGTAAGTAATATATATAACAAATATAAGGCATTGTCAAGAATTCTTTTATTCAACTAATTTAATAGTGAGATATGAACCTTGCCCCTGCGCGCGGGAGCGGGTGAGAAAGAGATTAGAGAAAATCAAACATTATTTGAAAAGTATTTTAATATCTTGCTTATGGTTGATTTTAATTCTTTCCTTGGGATAATTAAATCTATCAATCCGTGTTCAAGGAGAAATTCTGAACGTTGAAAACCCTCGGGAAGTTTATGTTTTATTGTCTGCTCTATTACCCTTGGGCCGGTAAAACCTATCAGGGCCTTAGGCTCTGCAATTATTATATCTCCAAGTGAGGCAAAAGAAGCCATAACACCTGCCATTGTCGGATTGGTTAGAACAGATATAAATAAAAGTCCTAAGCCTTGAAGCTTATTAATTGCTGCCGAGGTTTTTGCCATCTGCATAAGCGAAAGCATGCCTTCATACATCCTTGCCCCGCCACCTGAGCCAGATACAATGACCAATGGAAGGCGTTTTGAGATCGCCTCCTCTATTGCCCTTGTTATCTTCTCTCCCACAGCAGAACCCATACTCCCCATCATAAAGCGAGAATCTGTTACAGCAATAACTATCTTATGCTTCTCCAGCAATCCCTCGCCTGTAATCACTGCCTCTCTAAGCAATGTGGCTTCCTGTTCCTGTTTTAATTTTTCTTTGTATGTCTTCTGGCCTTTAAATTCAAGAGGGTCGCAGGACGTAAGATCCACATCAAATTCAATAAACGTATCTTTATCTATAAGCAGGTTTATTCTCTCTGGCGCACCCATTGTAAAATGAAAATTGCATTTGGGACAAACCTTTGCATTCTCTTCAAGGATTTTGTTGTATATTATCTCGCCACATTCTTCGCACCTCGTCCAAAGCCCATTGGGCATTGAGCGCTTTTTTACAATCTTTACAATTGTATACTTAGGTTTTCCAAATAACGCCATAATTCTAAACTCCAAAAATAGTTTAGATTTAACTTATCATAGGGTGAGTCTTTAGTCAAGGCAAGTTTTTCTTAGAACAAGATTTGAAGTATGCAGAGGGAAGACTCCTTACGCTTTTTAGATAGTTTTGGTATAATCCCAACCATTGCCTTATTCTGCATAATAAGAACATAACATTAGAAATATGCAAATTAATATTTATACTTCAAGATTCGGAATCGCTAAAATTTATGTATTACTAATCCTGATAATGGCTTAGGATAGAAATATGTGGACTTATGCGGTAGTCTTATTTTCTCTCTTATAGCATTTTTAAACTGGGACAACCTCGTGGGGTTTAGCAAGAAGGCGATAAAATTTCTGTCATTTTTAATTAAATGCTTGATATAATTTAAGTCTCTTGTATAAGAGATTTCCCTTATAATATCCTTTCTAAGAATCTTATCTATTATCAGCTCGTGAAGAATCTCAACATCTATTTCTCTCATAAATTTTTTAAAAATGGCTTTAGTCTTAGGAACGAGCAAAAAACAATCTTCCGCTCCTTGACACAGGCCAAAGAAATAAGGTTTCTTCCTGTGACATTTGAGAGTTGTAATTAAAACATCTAAATTTTTCTTCCTCTTAAGAAAAAAGAATTTCCTTAAAAGTTGCTGCATCCCTTCTTTTTTAAAATCCTCTTTTAGCCAAATTATTCTATGGGTAGGAAGTATAGTTACCGCGTCCTCATTTAAATCTAAAAAATACACCATTATATAATTATAAGGTGCTTCCTCTAAATATTTAGAGTCTCTTCTTTGCATTAATCTTTTGTATTCAAGCGCTGCCTCATATCTATGATGGCCATCTGCAATATATATATCTTTATTGCGCATTGACTCAACTATTTCTTTAATAACATCTCTATTCTTTATCTGCCAAAGTTTGTGAATTACTAAGTCTCTATCGGTTATTTCTAATATCCCTTTATGATTTTTTGTATAATTTTTCAGGAGAGTGGTTATCTTATCGCCTGGGTCATTGAATAGGTTAAATATTGGACTTAGATTTGCCTTAACAGTTTTTAGAAGCGCGAATCTATCCCTTTTCGGCTCATCAAATGTTTTTTCATGAGGAAATACTAAATTACTTGAGAAGTCTTTTAGCCTCATAAGAGCAATAAAACCTATTCTTCTTTTTAGGGCTCCATCTATTCTATAGCGCTGTTCATATACATAGATTGCATCCTCTTTTTCTTTAATAAGAACGCCCTCCTTAACCCATCTTTTAAAAAAATCCCTTGCCCTAGTATAACAATTTGAACCTTTGGTATCGCTGGGATATCTCTTTCCTAAAATCAATCTTATAAAATTGTATCTGCTTAAATTATAAAACATTACCTGTTCTTCTTTTGTTATAACATCATATGGTGGAGTAACTACCCTGCTTAGGTTTTTGACTTTTAGGCTATTGTACCTATATGTCTTAAAAGGTCTTATCTCAATCATTCTGGAATAATGAATAAACCTTATCAGAGATTTTGTAATCTCTAAAGGCGCCTTTCTTGTTTTTTAACATCTGTTAGATTTGCAAGGTGATAATCGCCGATTAAAATCGGTGGCTTTCTCTAACGGAGTAAAATAATGAACCTGAGACTGCTCCTATACTATCAAACAGGAAATCAAATATTGAGGAATCTCTGTTTGGCACAAAGGATTGATAGACCTCGTCGGCAAAACCGTAAAAACTTACAAATATAATCGTTAATAACAAACGATTATTCCTCAGAATCCTTGAGGGAGAATTTTTAAAAGCCCTTATAACCAAAACAGAAAATAGGCAATATTCAACGAGATGCAAAAGTTTATCTATCTGAAATCCTATTTTTAAATCAAGCGTCCTTATTGGAAATGAGGAGATTAATAAGATTAAAAATCCATAAAGAATGGGTGGAAGATAAAATTTAAAGAAGCACGCATTTACCCTATCCATAACTTGGGCCTTTATACCTTAGCAGACTTTGATTCTACCTTTGGCTTATCCTTTTCCTGCGCCTTCTTATAACTTTCACTCCTATAATCAGTGGCATAAAAACCTGTGCCCTTAAATATTATACCAGCGCCTGAGCCCATAAGCCTCCTAAGCCTGCCTTTACACTTAGGGCAACTCCTTATGGGTAATTCTGTAATATTTTGAAATCGTTCAAATGTATAACCGCATTTCTTACATTCGTATTCATATGTTGGCATAAAATCAACCTCCCTTAATTAGCTTTTCCTTTCTTATTTTCGTAAGAAAGTAGTGGATTGGTTTCATTTAGCTAAACAATTTCTTTACCTTATCAAAGAAAGACTTCTTAAGAGGGGTGGAATCTTCCTGTGAAATCCTCATAAATTCCTCGAGAAGCTCCCTTTGCCTTGGAGCAAGCCCAATAGGAGTTTCAACTATTATCCTTACATTTAAATCGCCCCTTCCCAAACCCGAGGGATTTTGTATGCCCCTTCCTTTGAGTCTAAAAATCTTGCCACTCTGAGTACCTTCAGGAATCTTTAAACTCACCTTACCATCCAACGTAGGCACATCTATCTCAGCCCCAAGTGCTGCCTGAGGAAAGCTTATTGGAACCTCACAGAATAAATCTAAAGCGTCCCTCTGGAATATCTCATGGGGTTTTACATTTATTAATATGTAGAGATTCCCGCGAGGACCTCCCCTTGTGCCCGCCTCTCCTTCGCCAGATATTTTAAGCCGCATGCCGATATCTACTCCTGCAGGCACTTTTATCTGAAGCCTTCTATCTATTTTTATCTTTCCTATTCCTTTACAATCTGGACAAGGGTGTTTTATAACACTACCTTCTCCATTGCATTTTGGGCAGGTTCTACCTATGCTAAAAAAACCACTTGAACTAAATACTTGACCCTCTCCGCCGCAGGTCTGACAGGTCTGCCTTTTAGTGCCTGGTTTTACACCCTCGCCATTACAGGTATTACAGACTTCATGCCTCAAAACTGTTACTGTTTTTTCTGTGCCTGATACAGCCTCTAAAAAGGAAAGTTCCAGTTCATATTGCAAATCCCTTCCGCGCCTTGGCCTTGAGATTCTAGAGGATGTTCCAAATATGTCTAAGTCAATTCCAAACCTTGAAAATATATCCTCAAACCCACCAAAGATATCCTCAAGGTCATCAAAATGATGAAAGTCAGACCAGCTAAAACCGCCACCTGAGAACATCCCTTCCAGCCCAGCATGGCCAAACTGATCATAGGTAGGGCGCTTTTGGGGATCGCTTAAGACCTCGTATGCCTCTGATATTTCCTTAAATCTTTCTTCGGAATCCTTTCTCGGATTTCTGTCGGGATGATATTTTAAGGCAAGTTTGCGGTAGGCCTGTTTTATCTGGTCAAGACTTGCATCCCTTGATACTCCTAGCACCTCATAATAATCGCGTTTATTAGGCATACTTTAAATCCAAATATCAAGATGCAAAAATCAAAATTACATTTCAAAATTCAAAATTTTTAAAACCCTATCTTTTTTGTACGCAAAGAATCTAACTTTTGCTTCAGCAAATCTAATGTATCACTAAGACCTTTATTTTTGAAACGGGAGTCAATTTGGTTATATATTCCATATTTTTATAAATTCTATTCACATTTTTGATATTTGGATTTATTCTTTATCCTTATCCTCATCCTCTACCTTGTATTCAGCGTCAATAACGTTCTCATCCTTATCCTTTGTTCTTTTTTCCTGTTGCTCGGGCTCAGTATCCTCCTGTGATTTTGCGCGCGACTCTTTTTGTTTTTTAGAGGCTTCTTTATAAATCTCCTCAGCAAGTTTATGAGACGCCTCTGTGAGTTCCTTCATCCTGTTTCTAATCCTCTCTGGGTCCTTTCCTTTAAGCGCCTCTTTTAAATCCTTGATCTTATCCTCTATCTTCTCCTTCTCGGATGCATTTACCTTATCGCCCATTTCTTTAAGAGACTTTTCTGTGGTATAGACAAGGGTATCTGCCTGGTTTATTAATTCCACTTCTTCTTTTCTCTTTGCATCTTCGCTTGCGAATTTCTCTGCATCCTTTACCATCTTGTCTATCTCTTCCTTTGATAATTTTTTGGGTGCTGTTATCTTGATGGACTGTTCCTTGCCAGTACCTAAGTCCTTTGCGTTCACATGAACTATACCGTTTGCGTCTATGTCAAATGTAACCTCAATTTGGGGTATCCCCCTGGGCGCAGGCGGAATCCCCATTAAATCAAACCTCCCAAGTTCCACATTATCATCTGCCATTGGTCTTTCACCCTGCAAAACTCTTATGGTAACAGCGGTCTGGTTATCTGCCGCTGTTGAGAATATCTGACTCTTCCTCGTAGGTATAGTAGTATTTCTCTCAATAAGCCTTGTGCATACACCACCAAGTGTTTCAATACCCAATGAAAGAGGTGTAACATCCAAAAGCAACACATCCTTTATCTCGCCCTTTAAAACAGCTGCCTGAATGGCTGCGCCCATGGCAACACATTCCATGGGGTCAACACCGCGTTCTATTTTCTTACCCACATAATCTTCAACAAATTTCTGCACAATGGGCATTCGCGTTGGACCACCAACCATAATTATCCTGTTGATATCTCTTGGTTTTAGGTTAGAATCAGAGAGCGCCTGTTCCATAGGGTGTTTGCATCTTTCAATTATGGGGCTAACCCGCTCCTCAAGCTTCGCACGG
>VGKN01000044.1 GCA_016867055.1 Candidatus Omnitrophota bacterium | reverse complement strand
CTCTTTAGACCTGCAAAGACCACCTGGCTGGCTCTCTTTCTCATAAATCTCATAATTCCCGCCAAGATGGAAGGCAGCGCTTAATCCAGAAAGACCCGCACCTATAATTATTATCTTTTTTTTAGACATTTTTAGCATTGGTGCCGATTACTTTAAACCCAATAACAAGGCTTATCATAAAAACCATCAACAAAGCAGAAAAGGGTCATTAAGTTTGAACAAAGCATAACACAAGACCAGCTATGTCAAATAATACACTGGATATATATAAAAGAGGGTTTTTCAAATGCTTGACATTTTTGAAAGTAGTTTCAATGCAAAATGGTTATCGCTTTTTTTAAAAAATTGACCTTCTATTTTTTAATCTAGAAATAACCACAAGGGTTATATTAAATATTGGAAAACCAAGAATCAGCAGGGACACAAGTAAGGCAATTGGATTTTTTTTCTGTTGCATAATGTCCCAACATAGCACAGGTAGCCAGTGTGAAACCTATGAACATGCTTTCTGCGTCTCCCATAAAAATTTTAGCTGGCGGGAAATTAAATAAAAGAAATGAGGTTAGCGCGCCTGCGAGTGAACCACAAACTAAAATAACAACAATATCATTACTCAAAATACCTAATAGAAATAGAATTAAAGTTGATACAAGGGCAACTCTTAAAGAGAGGCCATCTAATATGTCAAGAAAGTTAAAGGCATTTGTGATGTCAACAATCCAGAATAAAGAGACTATTATATTCAAAAAATAAGGAATCAAAACGATTTTAGTACTTATACCAAAAAAGACTAAAACCAAAGTAGTTATAAGCTGACTAAAAAATCTTATGAGGATTGGCAGTTCAACTATATCATCAAGTAAACTAAATAAGACTATAATGAATAAACTTATAATCAAAATTTTTGTCTCTTGGAGATTGAAATACCTCTGCGTAGAAAAATAAAACAAACTGATAGAGTAAGATGCGAATATGGCTATACCACCAAAATTTGACAATCTTCTATTATCGGGATGGGAATGTTTTTGCTTGTTTGTTAAATTAAATCTCTTGAAAATCAGTATAATAAGAGAAGTAAAAATTAGATTTAATAAAGCTGATAGGGTAATAGGTCCAACAGCGTAATACAACATTTATAAATTTTAATTTGAGAATATTGATTTAAAGGGTAAATTTTTCTAAAAGATTTTCATATAAACAATTAATTTGGCTTAACATCTTTTCAGTAAAGAGTCCACTTTCTTTGAATAAGACATTTCCCCTTATCCCCATCTCTGTAGATAGTTTTTTATTTTCAAGCAAAAGGATTACTTTCTCGGCAAGGCCAATATAATCCTTCGGCTTGACAAGATAGCCATTGATACCATCTCTTACCAACTCAGACGAAGAACCTGTGTCTGTGGCTATGATAGGCTTGGATAACGCCATCGCTTCTAAAAAAACTATCGGGAGACCTTCCCATAGACTTGTTAAGACAAATATATCAAAAACTGACATTATCTCAACAGCATCTTTTCTAAAGCCGGTAAGGATTATCTTTTCTTTTAATCCAAAACTATCTATAAGACTGAGCAAACCTTTTTTTAAACAACCATCGCCTACTAAAATAAACCTTACCCCAGGAATTCTCCTTGATATAATTGAAGCAGCCTTTACAAAATCAAAGGGTGATTTCTGGGGTTTTAAACACGAAATTGTTCCAACGACAGGTATATTTTTTTCTATTCCCAATTCCTCTTTCTTACTTCCGACATTGATGCCACTTATCAAGTGAGCTTCTTTTGATATCCCATATTTAATGACAATATATCTATGGGAATCTCTTTCTTTAAACTCTTTTAACCCATCTGGTCTATAAATGAATATTTTGAATAACTCTTTGAACATATTGCTTAATAGATATATTCTCCCTTCTTTATGATTATTAGTTCCTATCCTCTCTCTTAACCCGCGTTTTAAGGTATCTTCAGAAACTGCTATCAACCTATCTGTTATCAGAGCTGTGACCATTTCAAGAAAAATATAAAATCTTCTTGTCAAAAAACACTGATATTCGTTAAACTCAAAACCATGGATAGAATGAATTATAATTGGCACGCCTACAAACCAGGCTGCCCACCTTCCAAGAAAACCTGTTTTAGAACTATGAGTGTGAACGATGTCGGCATGTAAAACTTTTAAAATACGGTAGATTTTAAAAAAACTCTTTAAGTCATCTATCAGATTAATTTCACTTTTCAGGGAATCTATTAGGATAATATTAAGGTGGGGTATCTCTTCTGCTTCAGGAGTTAACAAACCATTTGATG
Organism: Candidatus Omnitrophota bacterium; assembly: GCA_016867055.1. Next base: position 6,525 of record VGKN01000044.1, on the reverse strand, counting down.
TAATAAGGTAAACTCTAAAGGTATTTTTATCTAACCCTTTTATTAAATCTAAGGTATGTTTTTGCGCACCGCCAAGTTCAAGTTTTGTCAAGATGTAAACAATGTTAACTTTTCTATGTGAGACCATTTTATTTAGATTAGTCCAAGTTTCAAAAGTATCAAATGGTACACATTTTGTCAATTAAAAAGTATCTATTTAAGAGTATTTATTAAAGTAATAATAAATTTTTTTAGAAAATTTTAATACTAATAAGATCCTATCTAAATATTATAAGTAGATATTAATTTCTTTAAGAATGTTTATTAAAGAATTATATAGAAGGGGTGATGACTTACCGGAGAAATACTTAGAATTTTATTATAAGATATTCTTTTTTTAGATTATTTTTAAAATTGTTGTTCAGACTATAATAGACAACGCTGTATTCTTCATAGAATAATAGAAAACTAAGGTCCTGTAGATAAAATTCTTTCTATTTGATTAAGAGATATGAATGCTATATCTTTTCTCTTTTAACTTTTTTATTCCATTTAAGCCTTTGTACCGCTTCTTTAAAACTTCCTAACACTGATTCCAATACTATACTCCAGACAATTTTGTACTCTTCATCATAATGTATCGAGTCAGCAACTGATTTGCCATTTACCGAAATAAGCCTAACCCCTGTATGGAACATATCCCTGTATTTTGGTTTCCATGAAAACCTTTTAGACCATCTGACCTCTCCTTCCATTTGGATAAAAACCTCTGTATTTGGAATATTAATTTTAAGTAAAAGCATATCTCCTTTTTCTAATTTTTTCTTTGAGACAAATCGTAATCCCTCTACGCCAATATTCTTACTCAATCCAGAATATTCTCTTGAAATGCGCCTTTGTTTATTATCACTGAGGATCCGAAACTTAACCTTTGTCTTGATATCATAATTAACTCTAAAGTAAACCTTTACCTCTGTATCATACCGCTCGAATTTTCTTCTTTCTTTTTCAAACTCTATCATAGATTTTTTTCAGTTACTCTCTAATCCATACAGGGTAAAGATAATATTAAACACAAATATAAATGGATAGCGTTAGATTGGTTCTAAAAATTCCTATCAAGTCTTTTTCTTATAATAATCTTTTCCTTTGTAAGTTGGGATAATTTATTATAAAAATCTTTAATCTTATTATAATCTGATGCCGGTAAGCGTATCCTCTTATATCTTCTAATCTCTGTTTCAGTTATCCTATTTCCCTCTTTTTTGAAACCTCTGGAAAACTCGGCAAATTCAGTTTCTAAGTGTATATCCTTTGGCAAGTTTACAAGTTCAAAACCCTTGGGTATAAAATATGTAAAAGATTCTTTATTTAAAGAATTTGATTCAAACATTATGGGATAGATTCTTTTTTCCTTGGCAAAATAGGTATTTCTTCCGTAATCAACTCCGCCAAATATCATAAAGCCTCCTATAACAGCGGTCCAGTGAGGATTTTCATATCTTATATAACTTTTTATTTTTCCATATCTCGTATCTAAGTTCTCCCACTTTCGCTCAAGCATATTCCCGCCAACGGTATGGGTTTCGTTGAGGCTTTCTATGAACTCCTTCTTTTGTTTTTCCGTCATATTCTTCCATCTTTCTCTAAAATCTATGGAATATTCCTTAGACCATAAAGAAGTAATCTCAATTAGCGCAGAACCATCTTCTCTTATTACAATTTTACTTTCTTTGCTATATGTATTCTCTAACTCATCCAAGATAGGAAGTTGGTCAAAAAACCCCTCTTTGTCATTAACTACAAAAACATACCCGCCTGCAAGGTTTGCTGGAATGTCGGTAAAACGATATCCCTTCTGCAGGATATCTGTATAATAAATCTTTTTGTCAAGCTCTATTGCTAAAATGACATGATTGAAATATGCTGGCATAGGTAATTTATCCTTGGGACTACCAGAATCTTCATCGCAATAAAGGGCGGGATAAGACGTTATCCCTATTTCCTTAAGCATAGCTATAAAAACTAAAACCTGGTCCTTGCAGTCGCCATATTTGTTATTAAACACCTCATCCGAAGGATGGGGTTCATAGCGATGGTAACCAAAACTCATTGAGACGTAACGAAAATTATCCTGTATGTATTCTATTATCGCTTGAATCTTATCTTCCATTTTATTTTTGCCTTTGACAATGTCTGCCACAGACTGCCTCATCTGTTCAGGAATCTTTAGATTCTTATTAACCAAATTGCGATACCATATCGTTATCTCTCTCCAATCTTTGATATTAGAGATAATTGTATATTTACCAAAGTCATCGTAAGGTGGCATATATTCTTCTGGCTCAAATTTATCCAAGTATTTCCCTTCCCAAGAATATATTATTTTATCCCTATGCTTTTTTATCTTAGACCTAATTTCTGTATTATGATCCATTGTCTGAATAGGCATACCCTCGGGGATAATAAATTTATATCTTAAAAATTTTATAGGGGTTTCACTGATAAAATCAAAAATATCCCAAAAGGCATCCTTTATTATGGGTTTTTTAGTTATAATCGTTACCTGCCAGTCAATAATGCTTCCGGGAATAACATTAGGCATAGTAATAATCTTTGTGCGACTATCAGAATATAAGGGCTCACCTGAATAAGGAGTTAGGTCTTGAATGGATTTATATCTAAGTTTTTTCCTTCCCGGTGTAATAATATACGCTTTTATATCCTTTATTTTTTGAAAACTCTTATCATAACCTATAGGAATTTCGCCCAAGGATTTAGCGCTTTCCTTCTGGACCTTAACAATCATATGGATTGTCTCTTTTGATGAGCAGTCTCTGTTAATTTCAACAATTCGTTCAAGCAAAAGATTAATATAGGCTTCATCGCTATATTTCTCCTCCCAGACTATAGACTCTTCCTGGGCAATAGATAAAGAATAAACAAAAAGTAATAAGATAAAGGTTAGGGCTAAGGTTCTCTTGTGCATAGGGATAGAGAATAAATTATGGTCTTATCTTCTGGCGGATTACATCTACAAAAACATCCACGAGTTTTGGGTTAAACTCTGTTCCTTTGTTATTCATTATTTCCTCTAGTGCCTCCTCTGTGGAAAATGCAACTTTATAGTCTCTGCCTGTGGTAAGAGCATCAAACACATCTGCCAGGGAGATAATCTGACTTGCCTCTGGTATAGCCTCACCTGCTAATCCATGGGGATAGCCCTTACCATCCCATCTTTCATGATGATACATAATCCATGGTAAGATCTCATTAAAATCCTTTAGGGGTTGGAGTATCTTTATACCTATAAGTTCATGCTTCTTTATAAAATCAAATTCTTCTTCATTCAATGGACCATTTTTATGCAGGATACTATCAGGAACACCAATCTTTCCTAAATCATGGAGAAGGCTGGCTCTAGTAAGTTTTTCCTTCTGTTCTTTAGTCCAGCCTAACTTCTCTGCAATAATAAGGGTATAATTACATACCCTCTGTGAATGTCCCTGGGTATATGGATCTCTTGCCTCCAAGGCATTTACCAATGAAGTGATAATCTCAAAAAATGCCTCCTTAGTCTTGGCGTGTTCTTTCTCTAATTCTTCTATTAATGAAAGAAGTTCTCTATTCCTTTCTTCAATATCTTTATCAAGACTTTCCAAAAATTTTCCGGACCCCTGTGTCTTAGAGTAAGAATATAAATCCAGATTAATCATGTCATCATCCCCAAACGTTACTATCTCTTCCTGTCTCTTTTTTAACTCGCCTGATAATACAAAGATCAACTCTCTTATAGGATATTCTCTCTTAAGTCTCAGATAACCCAATCTTATATTAGATTTAATATTGTTTTCTGACAATAAAGCCTGTAGATTATTTTTTAAAAAATTAGTTGCTGAGTTAATCCTGGGATGTGCGCTAATTAAGCATCCCACAAGTTCCTCTTGTGAATATACCGACCAGAAACTGTTCTTTAAGGAAATGGCCTGTGATACCATCTGCCATATATCTTTTACCTTTTCTAAGGGAATACCTTCAACTGCTTCTTTAAATGACTCAAAATATATGCCTACCAAGTATAAATCTTTATGAAGATAAATCTTTTTTAATTCCAATTCTAAGCGATAATAAAAATATCTTAATGTAAAAAGACCTCTTAAGGGATCTATTGTGGCTTTATTTTTTATTTTTAAGAGCGCTGTTAAGAAATAAATGTATCTATAAAAACTGCCCAGACTAAAGAATAAAATGCAAAAAAGCACAAGATGAGAATAATCAAATCTTACCCCTATCAAATTCAATAAGATAAAAAACCAAAAATTAATAAAAAGTACTCCCAGGGTAAAAAGAAAACCAATAATAAAACCACTATGTAAAAGGACATAACATATAAGTATCAAAGAAAAAATAGAAAGTGGTAAAAGTAAAAGATTCTCTTGTCTTATAAGCCGTTTTAAAAGAATACTAACTGCGCCATTTAAATGCAAAAATCCTCCCGGCATTGCACCTAATGGAGTAAGTTGGTTATCGTGAAAAATCGGTGCTTCAGGATAAACCAAGACCAGAGAGTCTTTTAAAAAATCCTTTCCATATCGCTGTTTCAAACCTTCTAAATTCTCCAAAACATCGTAGAAACTTACCTTGATAATATCCTTTGGTTTAAGTAAAAAACTGATAAAAAAAGTCTTGTCCTTTAAATAGGGAATTAGGGAAACTATCTCTTTCGGATTTTTATTAAGGAAGGAAGCGACAAGTTGCACAGAAAAGGAGTAATAAAGATTGCTATCTAATTCAATATAAGAGCGAAGCCTTCGCGTTTTACCATCTAAATCCTGGGGTGTATTAACCATTCCAATGGAATATGCCACATCTCTAAGAGTCGGGAGGGGCAAAACAGGAACTGCCTTTTTATAATCAAAAAAATAAGCCAAAACTACTCTGGATGAAATACTGCTTATTGCCTCTCTCAAGATAAGGTCATCTTCTTTATCCTCTGCTTCACCTACAAAGGCAAAATCAATACCAATCGTATTAGCCTTTTCCTTATCAAGTATTTTTAGAAGTTGGGCATAAATAGACCTTTTCCATGGCCAGCGTTGCGAAATTCTATTTAAAGAATGCTCATCTACAGCTATACCGATTATCTTGAAAGATTTTATAGATTTTTTAGAGAAATAATAGATATATGCTGAGGCGGGGTCATTAAAACCTTGTAGAATCTTGAATGGGGTAAGAGAGGAAATAAAAAAAATAACTAATAAACAGAAAAAACCGATAGATAGAAATCTGATATATTCGTTATTTTTTTTCAATCAGGTTTTGTCCTAATAAGCAACGTTGACGGGTTGCACACCGCCATATTGCTTACCGCCATGTTTCTTTTTTCTCTTACGCCCTCTTTCACTTACTTCTTCAACGTTCCCACTTTTGCTTATTGACTGTGAATAATCTTCACGAGCAAAAATATGTCTATGCCTTTCTGACAATTCAGAAAGATTTGTAAATGTGGAATTTTCACAGTCACCTATTAGTAAAATATCTCCTGAAAGATTTTTATAATCCCTGTATCTCATATTTGCTAATGTGTTATTAACAGCGTAAGAAAAGCCTCCTGCTTCTGGCGGAGTGAAATCACTGGGACAAGTAATTATTCTCGTATTTCCTTCCCCCAAAATATTAATAAGAGGTTCTGCATAAGATAGGTTTCTCTTTTCTAAACCTAAAATAAAATAGGCAAGTTTTATTCTCCAGGTACCTTTTTGTTGCAAAAATTGAGTATATGAATTCTCAATATATCCCTCAGGAAGTTCGCTTAAAGAGGCGGGCATTGTATCGTGTTCCATTATATAAATATCTAATGCGCTCTTTAAAATATTCAAGTTTGTCTCGCATATCTTTTCTTTTGATTTTTCAACTATAATCTGATACGTGGGAATGGCTACTGTTGCCAAAATACCAACTACTATAACTACTATTATTATCTCAATTAGAGTAAACCCCGCTCTCCGTGCTAATCCCTCGACTTCGCTCAGGATGGTGAGCTTGTCGAACCAAGAACAGGGTTTTACGGGGGTTGGGGTAAATGCCTGTTTTTGCATTTTAATACCTCCTTTTTAATCTATTTTACCACAAAATAAAATTTTATTTCAATTTTTTCTACTCTTAAATCTAAACGCTGAGCGAATTTCATCCCTTATTGCTTCATATACATTCTTTACTATTTTTGGTATCGCCCAAATACTCTTAAGTTCTCTTTTTCCTTCCAAAGATTGTTGGATAAATTTGTCATAAGGAACATATCTTATTTCCGTCATTAAAGCAGAGTATCCTAAGGCACCGGGAACTTCAAGTTTCAAAGGAAGCCTATGTTCATCGTTACTCAACCAAAAATTGAATTTGTCAGGACTACTTTTAAAAAGGAATGTGTTAAATTTTCCTGCAGGTACTCTTATTTCTTCAATATTTTCAAAATTTGTTTTAATCTCAAACAGGGGAAATATTACAGGTATTGTCTTGCCCTTCTTGAAATGTTTGAGTGTTCGCACA
>VGKN01000043.1 GCA_016867055.1 Candidatus Omnitrophota bacterium | reverse complement strand
GCAGCTTAGTTCATAGAGCTGTTTAAGTTATTTACGTTTATTGGGTTAATAACTCAATAAACCCTTTAAACCCAATTAGCTCTATAACACTTGATATAGGCAGGTCTTCTGACTTCCCCACCCTTTCAACCGCCTTCCCATGCCAAAGCCTTGACACAGTGGCCTGTTTCTTGTCAAAAAGGTTCCCTTTCTGTTTAAAGAAAGGGGTAGGGTTACAGCGGCGGGACCGTTCCATCTAAGGAATTCCCTTTTAATCCTTTCGGTACCTATATCTTGGTTATTTCTATATCAAAAAATAAAATTTGTCAAGACTTTTTATAATTATCTTGAAGAAACCCTAACCCTGACAATTCTAAGTTCTTCTTTAATCTCTGATAAGGTTTTAATTATCTCTTCCTGTTTTGTAATAATTGTACCAAGCCTATCATTTATATTTTTTTGAAAATCTTCGGATTCCGATAATAAAGTATCATCCTTTGTAAATATAATTGAAATAGTAATAAGAAGTATTATCAAAAAAATAAGTTTTTTAAAATCCATATCAACCTCCAATCTTATAAATAGAAATTTTTTCTCTACCCAAAGGCTTTACCTTAATAATATTTTCTTTGGAATGAGAACCCCAGTATACAACACTTACCAACGGCTCACTTTTTCCTTTGCCAAACGCTGCAGTAAGCATGGCAGATAATTCAATCAATCCATCCTCAATATTTCCTCGCAGCAAGGAAACAGGACCCGCAAAATTTTCGTTCTTTAAACAAATATCGCCATTTCCCAAGAATGTTGCAAGTATTTTGTTCTCTTCCTCGTTTCTCCCAATCACAAGCTTAGTATTCTTAGAAAGTCTGAAATGCCTTCCAATTTTTAATAATCGCGCATTTTCAAAATCAAAAATTCCATGCGTTAAAAGGTCCTTTAATTTTACAGAAAAATTAAAGTCTGTCAGAAGGCAACCACCGCCTGAGCAGGGATATTCTTTAATCCCAATTTCATTGGCAAGTTTTATCTGTGGCTTTCTCGAACGACCACAGAATTTTAAAAGACGCTCTCTATCAATAATACCTTTTTTTTCGGGCTCTGTCTTTGGAAAAAATTTTGCAGATAAGGGTCTTAGAATAAGTCCTTGAAGCCCTGCTTCTTTTTCAACTATTCTCATCGCTCTCATATGCTGAGACATTGGTCTCTCTCCAAGAACCTCTCCAGTTATAACAAAATCTGCTTCAGATTCTTCCATATATCTTTTTGCTTTTTTAAACATAAATATCCTACAGTCTATGCAGGGATTCATATTCTTTCCATATCCATATTTTGGCTCCCTTATTACCTCAAGATATTCCTCCGAGATATTAAAAACCTTGAGTTTTATCCCTAATTGGTCTGCTGCCCTTTGACTTGCTAGGCAACTACTGTCTTTTGAGGTACAAGTACAAAAAATAGTTACAAAATTAACCGCTTCAAGTTCTATATTTTGCTTTTTAATAAGATAGCAGGCTAACGTGCTGTCTAATCCACCACTCAATAATGCAATTGCCCTTGCTTTCATTATTAGATACCCTAGCCCCTTTGTCTAAAGTTATCTTCCAAATCAGATACTGCGGACAAAATAATTTTTTCAAAATCCTTGGAATTTATAAAAGAGGCTCCAAATCCAAATACCATATTTTGCTCAAGCTTGTCATCCGTTACAACTAAAATTTTATTTTTACCCTTGTCTTTATACACAAGCCTCTCGATTACCGTATCTGCGGCTTCTGTTTTCTTAGAAAAAATAATTCTAAGTTTTCCATTATTTTCTATAAGTTCTTTTTTATCGCTGCCATCAAATACTATACTTACATACTTATCGACATAATCTGAAAAATCCTGAAGCGTAGCAATTAGGCAGGAACGCCTGAATCCAAGGCTTTTATCTATCATTTTTTTAAGGCATGACCATCCATTCATAATATTATATCCATCTACTATTATATGCTCAAATCTCTCCATTAAAGAATTTCTTAATATATCTTACAAGCTGTCCTGTAATTATTTTAACTAATAAAACTATAAATCTAATAGTATCTAAAATGGGATTTATATAACTTTTTTTTCCTGAGTATATGGTCTTTATTGGTATAGACTCAATTTTAAAATTGTTTTGACTGGCTCTGAGTAATACCTCGGATTCTATTTCAAAATTTTTGCTAGTAAGCGTTATCTTCTGCAATACCTCTTTTTTTATCAGTCGAAAACCACATTGGGTATCAGGAACTAACTGTCTGATTAACTTACTTAGGATAATGGACATAATCTTGTTTGTCAATCTTCTAATATAGGGCATAACTCTTTTTTCTAACATACGGTTTCCAATAATTATATCACTTGAGGAACACTTGGCACATTTAATAAATTTTTGAATCTCGTATGGGTCATGTTGACCGTCGCTATCCATAGTGATGACTGCATCAAAGTTTTTTTCCAGCACATATTCAAAACCACTCCTTAAGGCTGAACCCTTTCCAAACCTCTTCGGATGCTTTATAACATAGGCCTTTTTATTGGTAGCAGATTCTGCGGTTGAATCTAAAGAGCCATCATCTACAACTACCACATTTGGCACAAATAGCATTATTTTTTCTATAAGACCTCCTATTCTTATTTCTTCGTTAAAGGCTGGCAGAAGCACGCATAATACCATCAGAATCAATCTCTATAAAATTTTCTGAACATAAGCCACTGTGTTGGATATTGTTCAATAATCTTCTCTAAAACCCTAACATATCTCTTCGTAAGTTCTTCTATATCTTCTTCAATAATACCCTTTCGTTCAAAACAAATAGGTTCGTATAAGAGTATCTTAAAGGTACTCTTCTCCCTTATCAAAAATCCAGGCAGAATATTTGAATTTGTTCTTAAGGAAAGTGTTGCCGGGCCTTTTGGGAATTCGGTATCCTTTCCAAAAAATTTAAGCGTAATTGAATTATCTGAAAAATCCCTGTCGCCAACCAATGCCAAAATCTCATTTCTCTTCAGTGCCTTCATACATCCTTTGGTATCTCCAAGACTTAATACATTTAAACCCATAGATTCTCTCTGTCCTATGAAAATTTTGTTTACCAGACTATTTTTATGTTCCAGCGCTACTGCATTTATCTTAATACCAAGAATTGAAATAATCACTCCTAATAACTCCCAATTACCTATATGAGCAGTTAAACCGATTAAGCCTAATCCATTTTTAAGTTCATTCTGAAAGTTTTCAAGTCCTATAATTTTAAAATTTTTTTCTATAAATTCTTTGTCTATCTTTCTAATCCTAAAAAATTCAAGAAGATACAGTGCGAAATTTCTAAATACCTCTTTTGCATAAAAATCCAAATTTGCATCTGTTTTTTTTAATATGATTTTTAAATTCTCTCTAACATTACAAAAATCTTTTTTTGAGAAGAGGCTATAAATATCCGCTATTTTTGTAGAAATATATTTTGAAATACTAAAGGGCAAGGCATTGGCAAAAAAAATTCCTAACTTATAAAGTAAATATGAAAACACTATAATAACTGTAGAATGAATTTGGCAAGGTCAATAGAGGCGTTTGGTTTACTAACATTCTTTGTAAGTTCTTTCATTTGGTTTAACTTATTCCTACTATTAAGAAGTTCTAGCGTCAAAACAGAGATGTCGTCTTCGGATTCAGCCTTAAGGGCTACCCCTGTTTTTAAAAGAAAATTGGTATTATTTGTTTCTTGTCCTGGTATGGGATTCACTATCACCATTGGCAAGTTTCTTGAAAGTGCCTCAGCCGTGGTTAACCCTCCCGGCTTTGTTATTATGAGTGAGGAAATAGCCATAAATTCGTTTATATTATCTACATATTCAAAAATCAATACACTTTTCTTAAACCTACCCCTCTTTCGTTCTAAGAATTTTTTTAATTTTGAATTATGACCACATATAATGACAAGCTGGAATTCAATTTTTAGACGATCAAGGGAAAGCGCAATCTCAGCCATTGGGCCTAAACCTTGACTACCACCCATAAGCAATACTACGGGTAGTGTTTCATTAAGACCGATTCTATTAAATACGAATTTTCTATCTACGCCATTAGAAAAACCTGGGTCTACGGGAATACCAAATACTCTTATCTTTTCATTAGGAATGCCGTTCTCTATCAACCTCAATTTTGTATCCTCTGATGGAACAATATAATAATCCACATTGTCATAAATCCAGTAGGAATGAGGCATATAATCTGTTAAAACTGCAATTAAACTTACAGGGAATCCGTAGGTCTTTTTATAATCTGCCACCATACCACAAGGGAAAGCCTGTGTGCAACATATTACGCTTGGATAAAAATCCTCAAGTAAATTCATCAATTTGCCAGAATTAAATTTATGTATCAAGTCTCTTAAACCTTGGGTATTCTTGACAATCTTGGGGTTATCGTAAAGATACTCCCACATCTCCGGTGTTCTTTTTATAATTCCAATATATGTTTTATTTATAATCTTCTCTAGTATAGGGTTTGTATAGTTGAAGGCATTTATATTTAGGGTATCAATATTAGGTTCAATTATTTTCAATGCCTTTTCAATAGCAAGGCTTGCACGATGATGACCAGATTCCTCTGAGATATACATTAAAAGCACTTTTTTAAGAGAAGACTTATCCATTAGTTTAATTTTATATTTAGCCTTGTAATATCTTATTAATTATCAACATCATCAAATTCTTCTTCAATTATGGCAATAACCTCTCCAACTTTTACAGTATCACCTTCTTCAAAATATATCTTACTTAAAGTCCCTGAGCAAGGTACGGGTATATTAAAGGTTGCCTTGTCTGTAACCATTTCAACCAAATCCTCATCCTTATTTACCTTATTACCTTCCTCAAAATGCCAATAAGAGATAGTTGCCTCATTTACCTCACTACCCAACTCTGGCAATACCACCTTTATCATAGATTTCACCCCCTCAATTTTAGAAGCGCATTTTGAGCCAGATAAGAACTTCTCGCGAAAGGACTGCTCAAGACATATTTAAAACCCATCTTATAAGCAAATTCCGAATATCTCTTGAATTCCCCCAAAGGTATAAATCTTTTCACATCCAAACAATTTCTATCTGGTTTTAGATACTGCCCTATTACCAAAACCCTGCAACCTGTTAGCCTTAGCTGTCTTATGGTAGATAACACCTCTTCTTGTTTTTCCCCAAGTCCAAGCATAATAGAGGTTTTTACAATACATTTTTTAGAATTTTTACTTAAAAAACTTAGAACCCTCATACTCCTCTCATAGGATGAATTTGGTCTAACCCTCCTGTAAAGACTTTTAACAGTCTCAATGTTATATGCAATAACATCGGGGTTAGACTCTATAATATGACTTAGATATTTAGGTTTTCCCCTAAAATCAGGGATAAGCACCTCAATCCTTGTCGTAGGATTAGTTTTTCTTACAGCTAATACGGTTTTATAAAACTGCTCTGCACCTCCATCAGGAAGGTCATCTCTCGTAACAGAGGTAATTACTATATATTTTATATCTAATACGCTTACTGCATAAGATATCCTTTCAGGCTCGTCAATATCTATTTTTTCTGGAAGGCTATTTTTTATTCCGCAAAAGGCACAGGTTCTTGTGCATACATTTCCGAGAATCAAAAAACTCAAATGAGCGCGAGAGAAACACTCAAAACGGTTTGGGCATTTTGCAGAGTAGCAAACAGTATTTAGATTTAGTTTTTCTATAGCATCTTGGATTTCATTAAATTTTGAATTTATGATAACCCTTTTTTTAATCCAATATGGAAAATCCATTATCGCAAAATGACCCAAAAACCTCTACAAAACTTTTGATAAATTTATACTTTACAGAATCTAAATCAAGTTTTGTATTAAGTATCTTACTTAAAGAGGTCATATCTAATCCTTTGATACCGCAGGGACTTATAAATCTAAAATAACTTAAATCTGGGTTTATATTTATACTCATACCATGATATGTAATCCCTCTTTTTATGCCAATGCCAATAGAGACTATTTTCTGTTCGCCAAACCAGATGCCTGTAAAACCTGTTTTTCTCGTGGTAGTGAGCCCAAAACACTTAAAAAATCTAATAGCGCTTTCCTCCAGGCCTCTCAAATAATCTATTATTTTAAGGTTCAGAAGTTTTAAATCCAAGATAGGATAAATCACCAATTGCCCAGGGCCATGGTAGGTTATATCCCCTCCCCTATCCACATCATAAATGGCTATACCCTTCCTTTCTAGTTCTTTGGAGTCTACAAGAAGATTTGACCTTACGCCGAGTCTACCAATGGTAAAAACATGCGGGTGTTCAGTCAAAAGTAATGTGTCTGTTATTTCATTAAACTGACGACTCTTTAGAAATTCAAATTGTAGTTGGTATGCCTTTTTATAGTCAGTTAAACCCAGGTCTAAAACTGAATAGGATGTATAAATCACAGTATATGTATCGCACTTTTCTGTGCGCTTAAAATAGATTCTCCTATTGCCTCTGAGATCGTTGGGTGAGCAAATATAATCTCCTTTAAATCCTCAATACCTAAATTAGAATTTATAAAAGTAGTAAAGGTTGAGATAAGTTCACTTGCATTATATCCTAATATTTGTGCACCTAACACAATTTTATTTTTTTTATCAATTATTACCTTTATTAAACCTTCTGTTTCAGAGAGTATCCGAGATTTCCCATGGGACTTAAATGGAAAGCGTCCTACAGCTATATCCATACCCAGATTTTTTGCCTTTTCTTCCGAGAGCCCCACGCTTGCGAACTCGGGCTCTGTAAAGACGCAACTCGGAATAGCCTTATAAGAAATCTTACTTTTTAGGCCAGATATATTTTCTGCTGCTTTAATGCCTTCGTATGAAGCCACATGGGCAAGAAGGTATCCTCCTATTACATCTCCAATAGCATATATATTATTGAGGTTTGTTTTTAGATACTCATCCACAACTATATAACCCTTTTCATTTAGCGATATTCCAAGTTTCTCAAGTCCTATTCCTTCTGAGTTAATCTTCCTCCCAACACACACCAAAATAGTTTCAAATTCCAGTTCCTGGCCGTTAGAAAATTTTATCAAAATACTTCCTTCTTTTTTAACAAATGAATCTACCTTGAGTTTTGTAAAAATTCTTATTCCATTTTTTTCAAGTTGAATCTGGAGTTTCTTAGCAATCTCCCTATCTTCATTAGGAAGGATATGCTCCATCAGTTCTAACAGCGTTACCTTAGAACCAAAGAGATTTAATATAGTTGCAAATTCACAGCCTATAGCCCCTCCTCCAACTATCAATATTGTCTTTGGTATCTTTCTTATTTCAAATATCTTATCGCTGGAAATTATACTGCTATCATCAAATCTGAGATTGGGCAGTTCCATAGGCGAGGAGCCGGTTGCAATAATTACGAATTCTGAGGTAAATACCCTGCCTTCTATCTCAACCGTGTGTTCATCCCTTAATGTGGCCTTCGCTCTTATAAGTTCAATCCCTCTCTGATTAAACAAAAATTCTATACCATTTCTTAATTGGCTAATTATATCATCTTTCCTATTAAAAACTTTCTCTAAATTTATATTGAAATTCTTAACATCAATTCCAAAATCTTTTGCCTTATTAGCATATTTTAAAAACTTTGCACTCTGTAAAAGTGCTTTGGTAGGTATGCAACCCTTGTTTAAACATACACCGCCCACATTCTCCTTCTCTATCACGCATACCCTTTTTCCAAGTTGCGCCATTCTTATTGCACACACATATCCGGCTGGGCCGGAACCAATTATAATAACATCGTAGTTATACATTGGGATACAACGAGTCAACTATCTTTTTAAGTTTAGTAGCAGAGTTAAACAGCAGGTCCATCTCTGTCTTATTCAGGGGTAGTTCTATTATTCTTTCTATACCATTTTTACCAAGTATGGCAGGAACGCCTATGCAGACATCCCTAAGCCCATATTCACCATCTAAATAGCAAGAGGCATAAATCTTCTTTGGGCTTTTTGTTACAATCGCCTTAACCATTAAGAATATAGCCTGAGAAGGAGCAAAATACGCACTTCCCTTTTTAAGTAGGGATACAATAAACGCTCCCCTTTCCTTTGTTAGCCTGGCTATTTGAGCAAGTCTATCTTTGTCTATAATAGATGTTATGGGATTTCCTGACACCTTAGTAAATCTTTCCAGAATAATCATATCCTCGTTGTGTGGTCCAATAATAGCGGGGTTTATCTTAGAGGGAAGCGCCCTTAATGTGGTTGAAATAGCATTTACCAATCTTCCACAGTCCAAGGTACCTGCCATTCCAAACACCTTCTTTTTTGAAAAACCCGTTTCTTTTATAAATGTGTAAGTCATTATATCTAAAGGATTTGTAACCATAATAATAATTGGATTTCTACAATTATATAATATTTTCTTGCTCACCTCTTTTATTGTGGCATGGTTAGTTTTAAGGAGTTCTTCTCTTGTCATTCCAGGCTGTCTTACTAAACCCGCTGTAATTACAATAAGGGATGAACCCTTAAGGTGGTTATAATTGGATGTACCAAAGACTCGTTTTGTGGTTTTTTTAATGGAGGTTGAATCATTTATGTCTTCTGCCTTACCCTTTGCAACGCCTTCTATTATATCTAATAAAACTACTTCTGCCATGTTCTCTTCTACAATACGGCAGGCTAGCATAGAGCCTACATTGCCTGCGCCAACTATTCCTACTTTCATATTTTTATCTTTTTTATTATAGCATCTGTCATCTCTTTGGTGCCCACGCAGGTAGGATCCTCCCTTGTAGGTTTAAGGTCATAGGTAACAGATTTAGAT
>VGKN01000042.1 GCA_016867055.1 Candidatus Omnitrophota bacterium | reverse complement strand
GAAAATTGAACCCACAACACCACTTATTAGTTTGGGAGGGAAGTCGCCTGAAAATCCCCTTGCGTACGAGGATTATTGTAAAAAGTTAAAGGAGAAAAATATTCCTTCTGCTATAGAGATTTATGAGCACAATAAAGATGTAAAGCGGGAAATTAGCATAGAAGAGCCGAAAAATAAGGATGAGGTATGAATAATTTTCAGAGAAAAGGTTCTATAAGCAATGCCCGTGTAGGGAGCGATTTTGTCGATATAGCAAAAGCTTTCTTTGCCAGCAAAGGGATAGACCTCGATAAAGATATCCCCATATCTATAGGCGTAGGAGAGAAGCGCAAGGAGCATATATACGATCTAGGTAATCTTGATAAAAAGATTATAGTTGAATGCAAATCTCACAAATGGACAGAAAGCGATAAAGTCCCTAGCGCCAAGATGACTGTTTGGAATCAAGAAATGTATTATTTTAACTTAGCCCCCAAGGGGCACAGAAAGATATTTTTTATATATAGAGATTACAGCAAGAGCAGAAAAGAGACGCTCGGCCAATATTATCTTAGAATACATTCTCACCTCATACCATTGGATGTTGAGTTTTGGGAATATGACGATAGATCACAAATAGCCACAAAGATAAACTGAAATGGAAAAAGATCGGGTTGGCAAAGAAAACGGTATCGCTGAATGGTCAAAGTTATATGGCAGGCAGATTTCTGAAACAGAATATGATGCAATTTGCAAGAATTTAGGTGGCTTTTTTGGTACTCTTACAGGGGAATTCTGAAATTCTGGGAAATTCTGGGGAAATTCTGGGGACACAACACTTAATTCCTTAAGAACTAGAAAATGAAAATGGAAAATGGGGACAGCGCCCGTTTTTTAAATAAATTTGAATACAGGAAGGCTTATATGTCCACATGGAAAGAACTAACAATATACGTTCACGGCATTACTCCTGAAAGAGATGTAAAATCCCACAATGCTACTTACGATAAAATTCACACAAGCATAAACAAAGAACTAAAAAAGCTTTTGGTAAAATAGGGACACTTCCCATATTTTTTAATTTTCCTCTTTTTGTAAAAGAACGCAAATAATAGATTATAAATGTAATATCCAGACTTTTAGGATTTTATGATGGAAGGTGGCGATGAGTTACTCAATAGCGAGCTATATCCTCATTGTGGCGATGTAATTTATATAGATCAAGAAATCGAATGGATTGATGAAGCCCAAAGAATCGCCAGATGCCCTAACTGTAGAGGAGAGATGGAAATAAGTTAACTCATTGCAGATAAAGAGGGGAAACGTTATGCCATTTAAACCTCAATTTTCTATATCACCAAAAATCAACAAGGCACTTGTTTCTGAATAATACTCATCCCGTAAAGCTACTTCGGAGCAACAGGACAGGTAAACCCCTTTAGAAATAGGTTGCCGAAGGCAACCGTTATAGTTGAATAAATAGAGGATTTCTAATGGGGTAAACCAAAATCTCATCGCCCTCCTTGATAATACCTTCAAGATTAAAATTTTCCTTGATTTTTAGAATCCGTTCATTATAATGAAAATGTGTTCAGAATAATGAAAGGATGAATTAAGTATGCTTAAAGATATATTTACTAAAACTACTGAGCAGAAGATACTAAGTTTATTTGTAGCTAACCCAAATAAATCTTTCTACGGGAGAGAAATCTCTAAAAAGATTAAAATTAGTTTAGGTGCTACCAGTAATGCTCTAAGATTCTTAGAGAAAAAAGGTATTCTTACCTCAGAAAGGAAAGGTAAAACAAGTCTATATACCCTAAAGTTACCTAATCCTTATATAGAGCATTTTAAGATTCTAAATTCCCTTCTTGTGATAGAACCTCTGGTTGAAAGACTTAAGAGTATTTCCAGGCGTATCCTCCTTTATGGAAGTTATGCTGCTGGCACATTTACTTCGGAGAGCGATCTAGATTTATTTATAGTTTCTGAAAGAAGAGATGAGGTGTTAGATAAAATAGGAGAATTTAATAGAAAGCAAAATATTGACATTCGTCCAGTGATAAAGAAACAGACGGAGTGGATGCAATTAGAAAAGACTGAGCCCGAATTTTTCAATGAATTAAACCGTGGGATAACATTATGGGAAAAACCTATAGATGAAACAGGTTTTTAAGGAATACCTTGAAAAGAAGAAAATCTTTAACTTTCCTCAGGCCAAGGTGTTAGTAAAGAAAGAATTAAACACTGCCTTAGACGACCTTAATGAGGCAAAAGATAGATTCAAAAACAAAAAATATAAATATGCTACCATTAATGCTTATTATGCTACTTTTCATGCAGCAAGGGCATTACTTTATTCAAAGGGTTATCGAGAAAGAAGCCATTATGCCTTAACTATTGCAATAGAAACATTATTTGTAGAAACAGGGATTTTAGGAAAACGTTTTATCAGGATTTTAAGAGATGGAATGTCTCTCCGTGAAGACGCTGACTATAGAGGGGATTTCTCAAAAGAGGGCGCCTCTTTGAGTATCTCTAACGCTACAGAGTTCATCGATAAAGCAAAAGAATTACTCGCAAAAACTACTACGTCAAATAGTTCAAACACTTAACTTACACACAATTCTGGAATTCTGGGGAGGAATTCTGGGGACACAACACTTAATTCCTTAAGAACTAGAAAATGAAAATGGAAAATGGGGACAGCGCCCGTTTTTTAAATAAATTTGAATACAGGAAGGCTTATATGTCCACATGGAAAGAACTCACAATATACATCCACGGCATCACCCCTGAAAGAGACGTAAAATCCCATAATGCTGGTAAAATAGGGACACTTCCCATATTTTTTAATTTTCCTCTTTTTGTAAAAGAACGCAAATAATAGATTATAAATGTAATATCCAGACTTTTGAGATTTTATTATGGACTGCGAAGGAAATTTATTATTCTCTAAGGAAGATAAGGAAGAATCTGAAGAATTTCACTGCGAATCTTGTGATAGGAGAATTTCTAAAGAAGAATACTATGAATACGGTGGCCTATGCAGATATTGTAGAGGTGCACCGACACAAAGAGGTTTTCCTTCACCACCAGGATTTCCTAAACCATAAAAATAAGGAATAAAAATATGCCAGTCTATTCCCGACATAAATAAGGATTTATCTTGACCGCATTATGTTTATTATGATATATTTCGACTGTGGAAAGATATCGATTTACGGCCTACTTTGAAAATGAAGTGTTACGCAAAAGGCCATATCTTAAGAAAGAATGGTGTATTAGAGTGATTGAGAATCCTATTAAAATTGAACCACAGGAAAATAACCGTTTTCGATTTTGGGGGAAAGAGGTTTAGATTATGAGGTTAAATTACTATTCAGATACAGACTCTTTATATATTGATTTATCCTCTAAAACCAGTGTTGAGGCGAAAGAAATTTCTCCGGGTATTATCTTAGATTATGATAGTGAGGGCAATCTGGTTGGCATCGATATAGATAATGCGAGCAAAAAACTAGACCTCAAAGACCTAATTTTGAATCATATCCCTGCAGAAGTACACATACTGCCATCCTAAGGATGCAATCAGTGAAGATGCATCCTCAAACGGCTTAATCTCTAAGATATTCTGTTGACGCTCCCGATATTCTATACATCACAAAAATTTTTTTAAAAAATACTTGATATTACAACTAAATGATTGTATAATTTAACTGGTAGCAAAGAGAAAATAGATGGCGCATTATACGTGTTTTTATTTTACAAGCGAATCTGGAAAGTCGCCGGTTGAGGAATTTATAGATTCTCTAAGCTACAAAACGCAGGTGAAGTTCTTCTTTAAAAAGAATTTATTAGAAGAATATGGCCAGAGATTGCCTTATCCACACGCCAGATATATTGGCGATGATATCTATGAGTTAAGATTTGAGGGTAAAGAAGGAGTAATTAAGGGTGTTGTATTTCTTCTATTATAAGAATGAGATTATCTTTACCAATGGTTTTATTAAGAAATCAAACAAGACTCCTCAAAAAGAAAAGGAATTAGCAGCTGAAAGAAGAAGATTATTTTTAAAAAGAAAGGGTGATTGAAATGAGACAGGCAGATAAACACTTAGAAGAGAAGTTAAAAGACCCATACTTTAAAGAACTCTATGAGTTAGAAGAGCAAAAATTAGATATTGTTAAACACATTATTGATTATCGTATTAAGCATAATCTCACCCAGGAACAATTAGCCAAAAGGGCAGGGGTTAGCCAGCAACATATATCTAAGATTGAAAACGGAGAATTCAGCAATATTGTTACCCTTGAGAAAGTGCTGTTATTCATCGGCTTTAAGGTAAAACTTGAGGTAGTGCCCTTAAGCAAGAGAATAAAAGAGCAGATTCTAAAGATGCAATCAGTGAAAATGCATCCTCAAACAGCTTAATCTCTAAGTTAAAAGATTTATTTTAGCAAATACGAATTATCTAAGTAGATCTGTTACTCACCAAAATATCCCATTGAGCTCCCAATATTCTAAACGTCCTAAAATTTTTAAAAAAACA
This sequence comes from Candidatus Omnitrophota bacterium, assembly GCA_016867055.1. The sequence goes on along the minus strand of VGKN01000042.1, from coordinate 4,316 downwards.
CTTGACAAGATAATAGTTATCTTGTAAACTATATGTAATTAACTAAGGAGACGCCAATGTCTATTCTAAAAGAACTCGGATTTCCAAAAGAAGTAGGCAGCCCAGATGAAGAGCTCATCTATAATATAGGAAGGCTTTACTTATATCTGGAGAAAGAACTCACAGGTTTTTTTAAGGCATATGGGTTGACACCGGCTAAATTTAACGTGCTTTTAGTTATTAAGCATATTGGAGAGGCAAACGGCATAACCCAGAATGAGATAAGCCAGAAACTCTTTGTCTCGGAGACCGGAATAACCCGCCTTATTGATAAACTTGAAAAAGATTCCCTTGTAAAGAGATTTCAAAAAGCCGGAGATAGACGGGTTAACCTGATAAAAATAACCAAAAAAGGTCAAGACGTTATTGATAAAACCTGGCCTAAATTCCTAGAAAAGATAAAAGAACTTACAAAAGGCATTCCTCAGAAAAATAAATCTACCATTACCGCCATACTCTCTCTCTGGAGAAATAACCTGATAGCATCATAACATAAGGATTTGTTATGATAGTTGATGGCAAAAACGTTACGATTATTGAACTTCTTACCGGCATAAACCAGAAATACGGCAAGAAGACGGCTCTCCAGATGAGGACAAAAGATGGTTTTAGAAAACTCTCTTATTCCCAGCTTGGCATACGGACAGCAGCTACTGCCTCAGGCTTAATTAAACTTGGTATTGCTAAGGATGGCAGGGTTGCTATCTTGTCTGAATCAAGGCCTGAGTGGGCAATAGCATTTTTTGGGATACTCTCAGCAGGTGGCATTTGTATTCCTCTTGATATAAAACTCTCATCACATGAACTTGAATTAATCCTAAACCACTCCGAAGCCAAATGTGTCTTTGTCTCAAATAAATATATGGATATTATTACATCCATAAAGCCGAAGTGTAAGAAGTTGGAATATATCATAACCCTTGAAGATACGTCCTCGCAGTCCGGTGTTATTTCTATGGCTGAATTTAAATTTACAGAGGGAGATTTAACAAGCCGTGAAATTAAAGAGGATGATGCCGCTCTCATCATCTATACCTCAGGCACCACCGGCCAGGCAAAGGGTGTCCAGATAACCTATGCGAATTTACTTTTTCAGGTATTTTCCTTTGATAAGATATTAAATTTCCACATGAGGGGGAATTACCTTTCAATCCTTCCTTTAAATCATCTTTTGGAGCTGACCTGCGGATTTATAGGGCCGTTATACGGAGGCGCTACCATAACCTACTGCGATAGCCTCAAGCCTGCCGATATCACTGCCCTTATGAGAGAGACAAAAACAACGGTAATGATAACCGTGCCCCTTTTATTAAAGATGATGCATAACAGCCTCATGAAGAAGCTTGATACTAGCTCATTAGCGACTAAAAAGATGTTCCATGTCAATTTAGCCATCTCTAAGTTTTTTAATAAATTTGGTGTAGGCATTGTAGGATGGCTCCTGTTTTACGGCATTAGCAGACGATTCGGAGGGGAGTTGCGCTGTTTTATCTGCGGTGGCGCACCCCTTGATCCAGAGTTAGAAGATTTATTTAACCTTATAGGAATACCTGTTCTTCAGGGCTACGGCCTCACCGAGACTTCCCCTGTCGTCTCAGTCAATACCTTTATAGAGCACAGAAGGGCATCTGTCGGAAAACCGCTTGCTGATACCGAGGTCAAAATCCTCTTTAATAGTGAATCGGATAAAGAAGGCGAGATAATAGTAAAAGGCCCCAATGTAATGAAGGGTTATTTTAAGGACCTCCAAAGGACGTCTGAGGTAATAAGAGACGGCTGGTTTCATACGGGGGATATTGGCTATTTTGACAAGGATGGATTTCTCTATATATCGGGCAGGATAAAAAACCTCATCGTAACCGGCGCAGGCAAAAAGGTTCATCCCGAGGAGGTAGAAGAACAACTTGCAAAGAGTTTGTATATCAAAGAGGTATGCGTCTTAGGCAGAATTGCCCAAAGCGGCATACGGAAAGGGACAGAAGAAGTATACGCCGTTATCGCGCCTGACTACGAATATGTTAAATCCAAAAACCTTCCCATCGATGATACGAACGTAAAAAAACTCATCTCATCTGAAATAACGCATTTCTCCCAAGGCCTTGCTGACTATAAAAGGGTATTGGATTTTGAAATCTGGAAAGAGGAATTTCCCCGGACATGCTCAAGAAAGATAAAACGAAAAGAACTCTTAGAGCTGATATCGAAACCAAAGCAGGATGCTAAGGAGGTCCTCGCTATCCCCGAATTACAAGAGGACTCCTTAGATATTAGTACGGTAAATAAATTGAAAAATATCCTCTCCGGACTCACCAAGATAAAACCTGACAAAATAACATATCAGTCTAACTTCTATAACGACTTAGGCGTGGACTCCCTCATGAAGATAGAGCTCATATGTGCCGTCGAGGAGGCATTTGGATTCGATATGCCCGATGAATTGGCTTATACTATAGGGACCTTCCAGGATTTGGTAAGGCTTGTGGAAGAATATAAACTCGGCCGCCGCGACCAAGAAACAATAAAAGAAGAAATTGATATTGATAAACTTCTCTCCAAACCATTCTATTACAACATTACAAGATTTTTGAGCTATACCGTAATATGTTCCCTTATGAAGCTGTATTTCAAGCTTGAGGTGCATGGCACAGAGAACCTTCCAAGGACAGATACGTTTGTCATAGCCCCCAACCACGTAAGCCTTCTTGACTTCCCGTCAATAATGTGCGCCCTTCCCTATGGAATATCTAAAAATATCCTTGCACCCGCTGCAAAGGATTATTTCTTTAAGGGGAGTATCAAGAGAGCTCTTATAGAACTTACATTCAATGCCTTTCCTTTTGACAGGTTTGGAAACTTCTTAGAAGGCCTTAAGGTATGCGAAAGGATTCTTAAAAGTGGAAAGTCTATAATACTTTTCCCCGAAGGTACCCGCTCAACAAAAGGTACGTTAGAGGACTTTAAACCTGGCTTAGGTATGCTTAGCACGTCACTTAAAATTCCGATTGTCCCGACATATATAGAAGGTAGCTATAATGCACTTCCAAAAGGAAAAAAGTTTCCAACGTCCTGCCAGATAAAAGTTTATTTCGGAGCGCCAATATACCCCGATAGATATAAAAAATCCTCCGAGGAACTAAACTACGAATTATACAAAAAGATATCCAGAGACGTAAAATTAGCGATAATTGATTTAATGAGCCAATCAAAAGAGAGGTAAGTTATGGGTATATACAGTATAAAACCTGCCTTCAGAGAATTTCTAAGACCTCTTCTTAAGATACTAAGACCTGTCCATCCGGATGTCTTAACCTGGTCTGCGTTCTTTGTATCAATTGTAGTAGGTATTTTCTTTTACTTTATCAGGAGTTTTCCGGTTTTACTTTTAATCATTCCTGTCCTTTTATTCTTAAGGCTCGCCTTAAACGCCTTGGATGGAATGCTTGCTATTGAAACTAACAAGGCACGGCCGCAGGGAGAAGTTTTAAATGAACTGCTTGATAGATATTCAGATATAGCTGTAATTTTTGGAATTCTATTCTCAAATCTCTTATATCACAAGCTATTAGGAATCCTTGCCATAATATCCATTCTATTAGCCAGCTACACAGGCATCTTAGGCAAGGCAGTAGGAACTAAAAGGCAATACGGAGGCATAATGGGAAAGGCAGACAGGATGATATGGATTATGGTTTTCTGTGTCCTTCAGTATATAGTTTTCATATGGCGTAATGATGTGTTTATCTTTGATTATCTTATGCTCTGGTTTATCCTTTCAGGTCAGATTACAGTCTTAACAAGGGTATTAACCATCCTGAAGGAGCTTAGAATAAAACAAGGTGCATAAATGGATTTAACTGCTAAAACCACCTTATATATTGTAATCGGTTTTTCTGTAATAGGTTTTATTTTCATCCTTATAAAGGAACTGCTGAAACCCTCTGAGAAGGAGGCATTTGGCCTTTCAAACCTCTGGCTAAGATACATAAGCTGGCTTGTTATTGCGCCTCTGTTTTTAATCCCTGCTTACTTCGGAAAACCCTACTTCAATATCCTCATTATGATAATAGCTGCCTTCTGTTTAAAAGAATACTTTAAGCTAACAAAACTCTGGGAATTCGATATATATAAATGGGAGGGAAGGATATTCTCATTTCTTTTATTGTTGGTTACTCTATCTAACTTTGTCACCAAATATCTCTTTTACATCCTGCCTATATTTGTAATCTTAACAGTCCTTATAACCCCTGTATTCCTGAGAAAAACAGAGGAGGCAACCA
>VGKN01000041.1 GCA_016867055.1 Candidatus Omnitrophota bacterium | reverse complement strand
CCTTATCTTCTATACTTACCCGCTTGCACCAACTGCAAATGCCTAAATTTAGACTACCTAGATTACCTAAATTATCTTTAAGACCTTTTACGCCTGCTAAGGCAATTTGTGTTGCTCTAATTATATCCATATTAGCCAGTCTGCCTTTACCTTTTGTGACACCTCCTACACTTAGAGCCCAGGAAATGTTCCATACGAATGCGTCGGCTCAGGTAAGTTTAAACTTAGCGACACCTCAGTCTCAAGATGTTCTTAATTTAACGCCCGCAGCCACCCCAACACCAACAGCCACCCCAACACCGACAGCCACCCCAACGCCAAAAGCAGCTCTTACACAGAATACACCACCAATGCCGCCAGTGATAATGAAAAACTACCCAAAGGAACCAGTCAGCCCTCTTTCTGTTAGTGAAAGGAAAGAAATAAACTATGTTCCAGGCGAGATTATAGTTAAGTTTAAGGAGGAAACAGACGCAGCGAGGCTTTTAGATAATCTATCGTCTAAAGATACCGTGTCAATAACGGCCAAAGAAACAGGAATCCCATACATAGATAGACTCGGGTTAGCCGACATCCCTAGACCAATCTTTAAGGATTTAAAACAGAAACAACTTCTAACTGGTAAGTCTATGGAACAACTCGCAGCAGAAGTCAGATCCAGATTTCCAATCAGGGCCCAAAGGGTCAAAGATGCAGAGACCCCTAATCTTTTAAATATCTATAAGGTTTCATTAAAAGACAAAAAAGCTGCTATACCATTAATCTGTAAAGAGCTTTCAAAGAACCCTGATATAGAATACGCTGAACCAAACTATACTGTACAAATTAGTGATGTTCCCAATGACCCACGTTTTCCTGAACAGTGGGGTTTAATTAAGATAAATGCACCTCAGGCCTGGAATATAACAACAGGTTCTCCATCTATAGACATTGCCATTATAGATAGTGGGATAGACTATGGTCATGAAGACCTTGTTGGAAAAGTTTGGCCAGGATATGATTTTGTTAATGAGGACTCTGACCCATACGATGATAATGGTCATGGGACACACTGTGCTGGGATGGCTGCTGGTAAAACATCATTCATACCAGAAATGCCAGGAGCAGGAATAGCAGGAATGTGTCCAGATTGTTCTCTCGTTGCGGAAAAGTTTATTAATAATACAGGGTGGGGAAGTTATGAAAATGCAGCTAGGGCTGTAGTGCATGCTACCGACCTCGATAACCCCGAAGTAGATATTTTAGGTAATAGTTGGGGTGGGGTTGCATATTCAAATTTGCTGGAAGACGCTTTTAGATATGCCTACTCTCAGGGAGTTATCTCTATAGCTGCGGCAGGAAATTCTGCTGTAATGAGTATCCCACCTGACCTACCTAACCCAAGAACTTATCCTGCAGGCTTCAACGAGTATGTTACAGCAGTTGCGGGTTCAACTGAGCTTGATTTTGTGGCGCCCTTCTCTGAATATGGAGACTATATAGATGTAGCTGCTCCAGGGGTTAATATTCTGAGCACTGTTCCTGGTAATCAATATGCATCTTGGAGCGGAACTTCTATGTCAGCTCCTCATTTAGAAGGATTAGTAGGTCTTATGTTATCTTATAACCCATATCTATCAATCGAGGAGATAATGGAGGTACTTAAACAATCTTCAGAGGACTTAGGAGCTCCAGGATGGGACCCGCACTATGGTTGGGGAAGAATAGATGCATACCGAGCATTAGAGACTTTGAGACAACGAAGACTTCCTTACAGGATATATCTGCCATTAATTCAGAAGCCCTTAATAGAGACCTCAACCTCTTTTACTGACCCAGTTTTCATATCTGATAATTTTCATTTTATTATTAATGGTCAAGGTATCAATATTATAGAGGTTAATCCTGTTCACCCAGGACAATTCGTTTTAAAGAGCAGATACAATGTAGATAGGCCAATCTTAGATATTGAACCTGATGGGAATTATTTATATGTTTTATTAGATAATGGTAGGATTCAGATTATAGATATTACTGACCGTACTCAACCACAAAAGGTTGCAGAAATTTCTGAACTCTGGGGTTTAACTCATCATTCAGAGAAAGACTTTAGGCACGCGCTTTATACAAATATTGATAAGGTGGGTGACAATCTCTATATTTCAGCACGGACATATATTTATTCCTCAGCCTTCTACTATTGGCTGATGTATATCTACGATGTCTCTAACCCTGCCAATCCTACAAAAGTTGGCGTTTATCGGCTACCCGGTTTTTATATGTATCCATATCAGCCTCCTTTTCTTTATATTAATGAACTTGAAGCAGATGGGGACCGTGCAGTATTGGCTTGGAGCATAAGAAAAGAGATGCCTGATACCTTTGATATTATTGATACTTCACAAAGGGATAACCCTACTAATATAGGTCGAATATTTAATATCCCCGCATCTGCCTTTAAGTTTACTAATGATTATCTGTTCCTTCTTAGTCCTGGAGAGAATTCATCTGCAACTTTATTCATATGGGATATGCGTACTGCTAAACAGGCTAGCACCTTTAATTTAGAAAATTTTCCAGGACCCCATGCAATGAATATCAAGAATGGAATTCTTTATCTTAGCGGTAGGGATCAATTAGTAACTATAGATGTTAGGTTTCCATCGCAACCCAGAAAGCGTAATGAGAGTCTTTTGCGGTTTACAAATGTTACTAAGCCCCTAATTGATATAGAAGATAATTTGCTTGCAGTAACTAATGGTTCCAATGAGGAGGCTATTTTTGATATCTCAGACCCAACACAGCCTAATTTTATAGTTGCAATACATCTGCCATCTCCTCCTCCACCTACTCCTACACCTCTGCCTACACCTCTTCCTACGCCGATACTTTCTATTCGACCATCACCATTTTCAATCGGTACCACTATCAATCTTCCACCAGGTAGTACTCTTATTAAAACTTCAGATAATGGTATCGTTACAGTGGTTACAGGGGCAGGTGCAGATGGTTTAAAGTTGTTCTTTAGTAATGGTTTGTCAACGACTGTGCCCTGGCCTGAAGTGCCGCCTGGAGTAAATCTTAGTCATTATGGTTATGATAGAGCACATTTTGCAATTAGTCCCAATGGAGACAAGATAATTGTTTTGATAGGCAGAAATCATCAGATAGGTGACACCTATGGTGCCAATTACTTTGCAGTTATTGATATTGATACTACGTCTGGGTCTGCAACTGTAGAAAAGGTGACTAAACTGACAGGCGGCGAAAGCGATCCGGACCAGTTTGTATGGACTTTTATTAATGACATTGCAACAGAAGGTGAATACCATCCTTATGCATTAATAAATTATCAGAGCCATTCACCTAATAGTACAAACCTGATAGACCTCACTGAACTCGATTTAGGTACTGGAGAAATGAGTCCATCTATTTTTGCTAATTTTGGATGGTGGCTGCCTAGGGGGATAGAAATTAGCCCTGATGGTTCTACTCTTGTAGTAGCAAATGATTGGGAGTGCGGTATAATTGTTGTTGATTTAGTAAACCGTTGCGAGAGAGGTGCCATCCGAGTTGAAGTTGAAGCCCCTAAAGATGCGGCTTTTACGCCTGATGGTCGTTTTATCGCGGTACACCTTAGAAGAATATACGAACCTCCCATTTACACTTACAATGATGTTCTAATTTTCGATGCGTATAATCTCCAGAAAATAGCAGAAGTCCATGTTCCTTGGGAATCTGATTTTCCTGGACCTGCTGACAAAAGTTTGGCAATTAGTCCAGACGGATATCTCTTTGTTTTAATCAAAAGGACAAACACCGTGTTTACTTTCGATATTCATGACCCTGCCCAAATCCGCCTTATTAAGACGACCCCTATTCCAGAAGGCGGCGATTTTATTAGAATTGTTTTAACGCCTGACCAGCAACAGTTACTTCTTTTAGATTCTCAAAATAGACTAAAGGTTTTTGAACGTAGTCAGTTTATCCTTATCCCAACCCCGACTCCGACTCCACTCCCTACTTCCACCCCAACCCCTACTTCTACACCTACAAACACTCCTACACCCACTGCTTCACCTTCACCGACGCCAACCTTACCACCTCGATTGTATTTGCCTCTGCTCCTTAAAAAGTATCAAGCATCATTCTGGCAAAAGATTTATATAAATCTCAAGCGTGGAGTAGATGATACTTATACTTCAGCAGGTAAGGCTTTAGCATCGGAAACTATCCAGTCTCTTATGGCAAGAGAAGATGTTCGAACAGACTATGCCACTGGTATTAAAGCCATTGCATATTTAGAAACCGCCTTGGTAGTGACGAGGCACGATTTTGTCTTTGATGATGTAAGCAAAGAAGCCCACCGTGCTATTGAGGAGCTTCGCCAACTCCACGGCTTACAAGCAAATCCGGGAGATGAGCTTCACATGAATAAAGCGTATGCTGAAGCCCTCTGTTATTTTATTCTTGGAACAAACGATGATATAGAAGTCAAGCTGGCAGCCCATGCATTGATGCGCATTAGTCTTCTCAGTCCAAGTGCCAGCGGCGATTTTGATGCAGGAAGAATCTTGGAGGAATTAGCAAGAACAGGACGGTTTACAAATTTGGTTAGGCCATACAACGAGGTAAACTATGAACGGACTATGATAGGCGAGCTTTCTCGTTTTCTCTATACCACAAGATATCCAGGTTTACCGTCAGGAGAGCCAGTGCAGATACTAATCGATGCTGCTAAAGTAATTGGCGAGCTCGCCAGGGGCGCTATGATTAGCGACAGTTCACTTGCGAGAAAACTGATTGTTTCAGGTCTCGTTCAATTAGAGGAAGGAATTTTATATGACGGGTATGTTGATAGCGAGGGACGCGACTACACGCAAGTAGCTATAGAGACCCGTCGGCAAATTGAGTTAACCCTTCAATATCTCGGCGTAGATACACAAGCCGACCCAATGTATGTATATCAACAACACGCCGAGATAATCGGTGATTTTCTCCTTCAGACCGATGGTTATGAGATATATGCCCACCGGTGTTTGTATGAACAAGCAGAAGCACTTACGCAGGTAACACGGCTGGCACTGGAGTCTTTCGAGCAGAGTAATAGAACAAATATTAGTTTAATCAATTATGTGATTCAGGAGATATTAGACCCAATTATTTCTCACCCTGAACGAGGCACACCACAACTTATTGCCTTCGCTATGTTTGCAAAAGAGGAATTAATGCAAGCGCTCAGTCAATGGAATGCACCCTACCGATTGTACTTGCCATTGGTATTAAAATCAATACCTGTCGGCACTGTGCAAGGGCCAATTTCTAAAAGGAGAAATTATACTTATGAGGCGATGGTTAAATTGCATCAAAAAATCGAGCCATACTTAAAAATCGACCAGATTGATTTAAACCATATTCTTACTATAATATCTGCAACAACTACTAAGATCCTATCACCCATACTAACTACAGCCACTCAGACTGCGACAATAACTGGGTTGTCTACAGCGACCTCAACCCCAACACCAACTGTAACCCCAACCCCGACACCGACAGTAACTCCTATACCAACGTTTACTTCACCTACAACCACCTCGTCAACTGGCGGAAGGAGCGCTCCACGCCTTGCTGGTTCAATAGCACATATACCAACAGCTCTAATTACCTTAGCGAGCACGGTAGTTACAACTATCAGCTCTGTCTTAGCCTCCCTTTGGAACCGACTCAGAAGACTTTTTGCAAAGCACCCAGAGCCATCCCCAGCCACCAAGATTTTTACCTGTTTATTACAAGCATTTGGCGTTGTTTTATCAAGGGGAGATAATTTAACTCCAAGGGAAATAGTTAATCAAGCTTTGCAGGAATTTTTAGAACGAGGTGGCACCATTGAGGAGTTAGAACAGTTAGCCGCCATGCCAAACTCAACAATACAAAAGCAGCTTACTGAAATAGGGGAAACTAATCCCGCAACAGTTCATAGCATCCTAGCAAACCAGAACCGTATACGGGATTATCTGCGTCCGTTTAAAAATGCCAGAAAGGTGGGTCTTGTTAGAGACCTCGTTGATAGATGTGGTATTTTAGAGACGCAATTGTCAGAAACAAGGATGGCTACAGATGAGGGATTAAGGGAATTGGTTCTTCAATATCTTGGAATCAATTCACCGCCTGAATTAACATTGCATACCCTTGGAGAGATTACGTGGTATGCTTTTTCACTCTTGGAGGTAAAAGACCTTCAATATAGCAATCTTCTGAAACACTATCTTGCTAATTGGTATTTTGCTGCTGCCAATATATTGAGTAAGGAGCACGACACTGTATCTATTGATGCGATAAAGCGAACAGGTAATAACATAATGGATGCTATTTGCGGTGAAGAAGATGGAAGTATTAGTCGAGCTGGTTGGGAGCTGACGTATGCCGCTGCCACGACGCATGTGCTCATGGCTTTTCAAGGTCATCCTGAAACACAAGCACGAATCGTACCTATGAAAGGAGTTAGAAGAAAGGTTTTTGATATACCAATAGGATTTCCAGACCAGAGGGAACTGCGTAGACAAGAAGAACGGCTTGTTAGGCTTGCAGAGAAAGGATTTGCTCACGCACAGAAATTAGTAGAACGTCTAAGGCTACACGAATTAGAGAGTAAAATTGGTATTTATCCCTCAAATGCATGGTTTCAGAATCCATGGCATCTTTTTATGTCGCGTAAGGGCGCCATGTACTTAGGAGACCCAGAAGAAAGAATGGCATGTTACGATACTTATTCCTCCGTTTATAATGCGTTTCTATGGGGATTTGGACAGGGTACTTATGATGTTTGGGTTCCTCACGTAGATTGTTTGACAGGTGTAGTTTATAAGCCTTTAAATGATGGTTTTGTTTTTATGTCCGGAGCGCATGAGTTCTACCATATCCTTTTACGGTGGCTGATAGATTATGAAAAAGGAAGTAGGCGTTATCTTCCGCAAGTTCTCGATGAAGGATTGGTTGATTATATGTTAAAAAGCTGGGAGCATCTTTTGCGCGATTCCGAGAGGGTTAAAGAAAGTGGAGATAGGCTCTCACATATAGCCGGTAGCAACTTTTGGGCAGGCTTGATGCTCATGTGCCTTGAATATACAATAGATGAGAGCGAAGAACGTAGACATATGTACCAGGATTATTTAACGCAGGGAAGCATGACAGGAGAGAAATATGTCCTTGGGTATGTATTCTATGGTGAAGTCCTGTTCCCTTATATAGTGAGAGAAAAGGGTGGTGTAACTTTGTCTGGAAAGAGGGTTACCAATGAGGAAGAAGCACTAATCGAATTCTTACGTAATCTGAGAGATATGCAAGATATAGTGCCGAAAGAAGGACATGCTGCTGACAGGTATTTAATTCCCTATTTGCAGCATATTTTCCCGAACTTTACCGAAGATGACTACGCGATATGCGTAAAGACATACAACGAGAATATAGCTCGCTTAACGCATAACCTGTTTGCAAGGAACTTCTTTGATTATGAATATGACGAATCAATTGATGTGCTTCTTAAGATGATATTACAACATCCCCGAAGAAATGTTCTATTGAAAACATTATCTCAAACGATAGAGAATTATTGGGGGCCTGGACATCCTCAAAGTACTAAGATTAAGCAATTCATTGACGCAGAGCCGCCCGCCACTGCTCCGCTCGCCGAGAAAGGTGCAGCCAATACCACTGACCAATCCAAACAACTTCGCAGGGTGTTTGAAAGAGACATATGGCTATGGGTTTTTGATAAGGATGATTCCCTGACAGATGCGTATGCTCCCGTTGAACCTGAAACCAATTCTCTGTTATCAAGGCAGGTAGGGATGAATGAAGGTGTTGCGCTGGGGGTTATCTCTGGAGCAGAGATTGGGCTGATTGATGAATATGTAACAAATGTTGTTAGAGATAACGTACGGAGAGTTCTCTGGATATATGGGGATGGCGGCGGAAGGGGTTATAGACCGTTTCAAGACCATACTGGTCCCCCAAGCTTCCTGCGCCCTTTAACAGAGATTGGGATTTCTATCCCTAAGTTAAAAGAGATTATAAATGAGGTTCTTGAAGGAATGCCTTCGGAATTTAAATTAGAACCTGGATTTGGATTGCTTCAGCTGATTGAAAAGCCGGCTGAAATGACAATTTTAGCAAAGCAGGTATCTTACCAAACCCGCCTTGCAATTGCACAAGCCCTAAGAGAGCGCTTTCAAAGAGAGGGTATACCGCTTAAGGTAGCTGCTACATCTGTTGCTGTAGAGATTTCAATTGCTGACAAAAAGGATGCATTACTCCATTTAGCAGGAGAGATCGCCAGAGAGCGCGGTGTAGATATAGAAGAGGTTCTATCCCACACAGCCGTAATCGGGGATAGCGAGATAGATTTACCTATGTTAAATGCTGTGGCTGAGGCAGGTGGTATTGCGATATGGGTGGGCGATATACCACCTCCCGCAGAGCTGAGTGAAAAGGCAATTTGCCTTCCAAAGGGTTCTGAAGGCGCGAGATTGGCACTTAAATTACACCTTGACTACTTAACCAAGATAAAGCGGAATTTCCAGCGTTATAAAAGGCGCTTTATAGAAGCCTCTAATATTGAGGATAAAGCAAGGGCTTATTGGGAGATAATGGATTTAGCCAATATCTACGACTATATGCCAGCCAGGGATTGGATTAGGGCTAACGAGTTTGATTTTAAGACTGTAGAAGCGACCCTGCAGTATGACTTGATGATGCGCTCTGCTAAGCGGGCGGCATACGCAGGAAGATATGAACTTGCACTTAATATATATAGCGTAGTCTTGGGTCTGGTCTTAGAAGATGAAGGGCGATTTGAGGCAACACTAAAGGCAATGGCTGATATGCTTCGTAAGCATCCTGAGGCACCTTTAGAGGAATGGGCA
>VGKN01000040.1 GCA_016867055.1 Candidatus Omnitrophota bacterium | reverse complement strand
TCAACACAAATTCAAGACTTACGTTAAGTCTAAGCACTTGATAAAAAGTATCACATTTTCCCTAACAAGTCAAATTTTATTTGGGTGGTTTTGAGTGGGAAGAGTTAGCTATGTTGGATAATGTTATGACTAAAAATAACTTCTTTATCAGGCTAATAACAATATTAATCATAGAGTGTTTTATTGTTTCAAACATAGCACCTGATTACGATATTAGGAGCCTTTTTGGCTCTCAGAAAGAGGCAGCCCTCCGCCAGGCTAGGCTGTTTCCTAACCAAGAGGCTCCTGATGCTTCGCCCTTTATGGAATATAAAGGGCGAGCGCTCCATAGGGATTCTCCCTCAGGCGTTCCTCGTTTTCACTCGTTGCTGTTACCCTTTAATGGGATTGCCTTCAACCCCCTTAACAACCCCCAAGCTATTGCCAATACTTTTACACAAGATAATGATTATAAAGGCAATAGTTATTTAGCTCCACCGCTTGAGACAGGAAATTTTGGCAAACTGAAGGTTAAGCGAATGACGGTAAAAACTCGAGCTGGCACGCTGCCTGCCACCGATGGACAATCGCCCGCTGCCCCACAAGCCAAAGTTACCCCACCACCCAAGTTACCTATAGACCAGATTGATTTGTTCTCGGCGAATCTTCTCCATTTTGTAAACTCAGACTTTACTACACTCATTGAGCAAACCAAAGATACAAGTGCCAAAGCCGCTTTAGAACAAACACAGCAGGAGGTGATAACGAATCTTCAGGATATTTTTAGAAAGGTCAGAGAGGAGACAATAGATCCTTCGATTGACCTGAAACTCTCTGATAACGAGTCAAGCGTAACACAGAAGCCAATGTCCCGACGAACGGTGCGAGTGGGAGTCTTAGGAGGTACCTTTAATCCTCTGCATTGTGGACATATAGCGTTTGCTTTTTACAGTATGAACATCCTGAACCTAGATGCTGTGATTATTGCTCCGCCCGGTGACTTTGGTGGTTATAAAGTTAGTAAACTCGGCAAAGCTCACCGCCATGAGATTGCCAAAAGAGCTCTTGAGCCTTTTGCCCCATTGCTTCGCTATTCTTCCTATGGTTTAGAAAATGATGAGATTGGTCCGGTTTCGATGGCCCTACAGTTCTATCGCCTGAATCCTGACAAAGAGATTAAGCTCTTTTACTTAGCGGGAAGCGATACACTGTCCAGTTCGGCACGAAACCTTGAACGCGGAATTACAGAATTCAATGTTGGCTGGGATGATTTTAACCGTATTGAACTGGTCGTCCGTGGCCGCAAGGATTTCCCCATTGGACAGTCAAACCCTGGCTATCAGAGACTCGAGGAACGTGCCGATAGCACATTAGGGGTCATTCGTGGCTTGACGCATGACTTCCTTATCCACGAGTTACCTCCAGAGGTTCAGGGAATGTCTTCAACCGTAGTCCGTAAGGACCCGCACCGCTATCCCTTCGTCCCATTCAGGGGTCTAAAGTATATCTACGACCATCAACTCTATCCTCCAGCCCCTGTTCAGGCCGAGGAAGAACAGATGCCATCTCCAGGGCCAGCGGATATTCCAGCTGTTCTCCATCAAAGATTATTTTCATTAAGTCATGTAGCAGTTTTGAGTGAGCGAGATGACCTAATCAGAGAAGCTACACAGGCAACTCCAGAGCCCACAAGAGTAAATGTAAGCTGCATTATTGATAAGGGCTTTACACGGACAATCGCCATCCCAGCAGCGCTCCACAGCGAAGATAAACTGCAGATATTTAGACACATCACCGCATTGGCATTTAACCTTGCACTCTTTGGTGGGACACGTTTTCTGCTTATAAGCGTGGAGGATAACCCAGCCCTTGAGCGTGAAATCGTTCAAGCAATCCAAGAAGAATTTGATGGAAGGTATCAAAGGCATATCCGAGAAAATGTCAACTTTGGGGAGTCAGTTCGCGTGATTCCTGCTTCAACAGACGAAGGAGAAGATACCCTTGGTCAAATTCGATTTAAAACCCTACGCGCTCCACATATGTTCGACCAAAGGCGTCAGGGGTTATTTCTTGGCGTTGATATTGGTAGTACCTTCATCAAGGTTTTTGCGATAAAAGACGGACAGCCAATCTACGAGCAGCAAGGGATTCCAAGTTGCGCTGAAGAAGGCGGAGCAGTGTTTGTAGAAACTGTGAAACAAGTTATTAAAAATGCTATCTCAGCCATTGGTGAAGAACCCAGCCGCGTGGTGGTAGTCATCCCGGGCATTGTGGTCAATAATGTCAACCTCAACTTTGGAAATCTTGAAAGAAATTGGACAGATGAAGACCGTGCAGTTGCCAGAACACTTCATTCCGAACTTACAAAAGCCTGGGGTAGTCGATTTGAGATTTCTATTCACAATGACATGAAGGGTGCAGCAACCGCCATTTCTATAGAAGAACCAAACCTAAAGAAGGCGTACATCCTTTGGTTAGGCACTGGCGTTGGGGGTGCTGTGCTCCTAAATGGACAACTGATGCAAGAACCTACCCAGTTTGGTATGTTGAAGGTGGCTATGACTAATGACAGTGGAGGACAGATTGGTCGTGTAGACCACGTGCAACCATACGCTTCAGCGGAGGCGATATGTACAACAGCAGCACGGCTTGACTTTCCAGAGCCGGTTGGGTTGCCTGAATTGGCTCATACGGCAATGATCGGCTTGACTAAGCGGACGAAGGGAGAAACTCTTACAAAGAATGAGGCAATCGCGTTACGAGTTATGGAACGGGCAGCAGAGTTTCTTGGAGAAAACATTATTGAAGCCCATAAGATTACCCACTTTGATACAACCATCCTTGGCGGGGGCCTTGCGCAGAGTGAAAGCGGCGCACTGTTAAGGCAATTTATCCAAGATTACCTTCGTCGTCGTGCCCCTAACTTTTTAATTGACGTTCGCCTCACAAACCTCGATCCCGAGATGGCAAATGCTATTGGCGCTGCCTATTTAGCTAATATTGAAGATGAAGAGCAAAATATGAAGGTGACAGAGGTTGCATTAGAGACACGTATTCAGCAGATTGACCAACAAGCCTTAGCCTTGGCACAAGAAGCTAAAAGGACTGGATTAGCTGATATTGTGGTGATGATTCCTACTCACCGTGCTGAGCCAACAGCGCTTCATGTCATCCAAGAGGTTATTCAAGGTCTTATACAGCATTATCATAAACGTCAGGCCATTATCCTTATCACAGGCGAAGAAGAGCGGGCAACAGATTTTCATGAGCAATTCAAAGTTGCGAAGACCTATCAAACGAAGAACATACGTGTAATTGGTCTTCTTAAGCAACCCCAGCACCAAGGGAAAGGCTGGTCGCTTCGTACAGGTATGCGGTTTGCTCAAGAAGTCTTTACCCACACATTAGGACAGCGTTGTGTCTTTTTGGCCATTGACAGCGACATCCAAAATATAACTGCTGATTGGATTCCGCAATTCATTAAACCTCTTATGACTCAGGGTCATGACCTTGCTTTCTCTAGTTACAGCGCCAGGGACTATATGGAAGATGACCGTGCCCTGAAGGACCATTTCACGACACCATTTCTGAGCGCGCTGATTGGAAAGGAGGTGTACGAGGCTGAAGGTGAATATGCCATCGCGGATGGACCAATTATCCAATTGTTACTTGAGGACCATGCTATTTGGGAGTATATGTATCCTGAGTTTTTCTTCATACCTTATGCTAAGGCCTTGGGGAAATCTATTGTTGGCATTAACTTCCCAGAGAAGCTTCATCATTGGCAACGCTATCCACTTGGTCGGTTTGCTGAATATGTCCGAGCATATTTTGACCAAGCTCTAACACAACCTTTTCTAACCATTGATAGCACATTTGCTCCCCTCACTTCACATGTTTTGCCTGATGTCCCAAGCAATGTATATGTAAATATTGACCCACGCCGATACTTAGAAGATTATCAAAAGGGATTTCGCAGCCACGAAGCAGTCTATCAAAACTTGACCCAACAGGCAATCATTCCCGCAGCCATTTATAAGCAGTTAAAAGAGTTAGCAAATCCACAAGTTGACATTCAACTCTTGCAACGTCAACTATTCACTGCCCCAATGTGGGCAAGGACTGTATTTGCTTTTCTTGAGGCTTATGCGGAAACCTCATATGGTCAACGACCATATCTCCTTCAAGCGCTAACTCCTCTTTTGGTTCTGCGGATTGCATCCTTCGCTCTAGAAATTAATGGTAAAAACTTCGTAGATGTGCGGCGTGCTCTCGATATCCAGACGCAACTCTTTGTAAAGGAACGGGATGAGTTTCTTTGTAGGCGACACCAGAAGTGGTTAAAAAGAATACGGGTTAAATGGACACCACCGAAGCCTCTTCAAGCAATTAGCTTGATTAGCGGGACATCTTCTACCAGGGTAGTGGATCAGCCGGCAAGGGTTCCTATCGAGGTGCCTAAGGATAAAGCCTCATTACAAATGGTCGTTACAGGAGCTACAGGACAAATTGGGCGTTCACTCGTTGAGCACTTACTAGCTAATGGTCATCAAGTACAAGCATTGGTTAGACCGGAATCTCCGCGCAGGAAGCGTTTATCTTTAGACAGCCCGGGATTAGCCATCATGGAAGGAGATTTACTCTCATTAAAAACAGTCAAACAGCTTGCTCAACAGCAAGGCACGCTATATCTGCTGGGCGCCATAACTGATATCCCCTCTAAAACGCCAGAAGCCGAAGCCCGTCTCATTGTTGTAGATGGTTTTGTTCCAGGACTGATTGCGTATCTGCGAAACGTTGCGGGGCTAGAAAAGCAACTTCGCATTGTGTTTGGCTCAAGTCAAGTCGTATTTTGGATTGGACCCCAACGGACAGGTGAACTTGATGAAAACACTGCTATTGAATTAGCGGAACGCGCTCCTGAGGTAGCTGATTGGATTGATAAAGTGATTACCCGATTTAAGGCGCAACTACCTCAGATGCTTGAATGTGAAAATCTGACCGAGACATTAGTTCCTATAGTACAAGAGATGCTCAAGGAGGAGCATTGTAAAGGAGAGGCGTCAATTTTTCAGAGATATTATCCGCAAGTTTATCCTTACAAGCTGGCAAAATGGATTGGAGAACGGTTAGTAAGCGAATGCAACAACGTGGTTATCATCCGTATGACAACCAGCTACGGACCAGGACACGACGCTGAGTCTCATGTAATCCCCGCACTCATCAAGGCTATTTTGCGCGGAGAGATGGGTAGTTACCCAACGATTATACGAGATTTCACCTACATCTATGATACCGTAGAGATTCTTAGAAACATCGCCACTATTCCAGAGATTCAAAGAGGCATAAACGATGTGATTCACATCGCAAGCGGGAAAAATGTAAGCCCTGAAGAGGTCAAAGCGCTTGTTGAGCAATTGATGCCAGGGGCCAGAGGGAAGATTTCATTGGTGGAGGCACCCCTATCACTTAAACCACCTCATTTTAACACACAGCGTGCCCAAGAACTTTTGGGAAGGCCCTTTACTCCTTTTAAGCAAGGCTTAGCCAAACATATTCAGTGGCTCAGACACACGTTCATTGCGTCTAAAGAAAAACTCTATGGTCTAATTGACCCAGAGATAAATAGGGGCTTGTAATATGATTAAAATATTTTTTCCTTTGACGCCAATTTTACTAAACATTTAAACAAGTTAGATAGAAATTGGTGATGAAAATGGATAAACACTCTTACAGCTTTAAACCACTCATCAGACTAATAACAATATTAATCATAGAGTGTTTTATTGTTTTAAACGTAGCACCTGATTACGATATTAGGAGCCTTTTTGGCTCTCAGAAAGAGGCAGCCCTCCGCCAGGCTGGGCTGCTTCCTAACCAAGAGGCTCCTAGTTCTTACTTAGCCCCACCGCTTAAGACAGGAGAGCAGGGTAAAGATAAGGCAAAGCAAATGACTGGAGAAGCTAAAACCGGCACGCCGTCCACCGCCGCACAAATAACTAAAACCGACATCACGCTAAACGAGAGATTCTTTACCCTATTATTGCAATCGTTTGATTTTATTTTGAAAGAGGGGAATTTTTCAACATCAAACGGGATGGTTGAACTGGCTATGGATAATTTCTTAGCGAAAGGGGGCACCATTCAAGAATTGGAGGCATTTGCTGCGATGTCAAATTCCCAGATAGAAAATAGGCTTTCCGCAATAGGGGAAACCTATCCCATAGCCACAAGAAGCATCCTTGAAAACCGCAATCGCATCAGGGATTATCTACGGCCTCTTCCAGAGGATTTTGAGAGGTTATTCATCAGGCGTATTGCGGCAGAATGCAGTCTTTCTCAAGAAGAATTGTTAGAAATAGGCGAGCAATCAACGGATGGGATATTATTTAAATTAATAGATGAACTATTTGAGGGCGAGCATCCAAGGGAATTGACATTAAGGGATATCGGGAGGATTACATGGTGCGCCTTCTCGCTATTGGGAAAGGTAGACCCTCAATACCATAATCTTTTAAAACACCACCTTGCCGAATGGTACTTTGCGGTTGCGTATATACTAAAAAAAGGTCCTTCTAAAGATAATATTGCTCTTATCACTGCTATCAGGCGGACAGGGGCAATGCTTATGCGTTGTATACGCTACGTAAGCCGAGGTGCCCCTATTTCTTTAGATGAGGCTGGGATGGAGGTTGGCTGGGCTGCTATCGCCTCGCATTTCCTTTTGGCATTGCAATATAAAGGGTTTTATAGAGGGATTGATTTTAGGGCTCAACTTGTGGATATTGGTTCAAGTAGGTGGCCGGCTGTTATTTTTCTGGAGAGATTTAAAGATAATGGCGGAATAGAAGAGCAGTTGATGCGTATTGATGAACTCTGGGGGCAGGGATTGGATAGGGCTCGCTCATTGGTTGCAAGGTTTGACCTGGATGATGCCAAATTAGGACTCGGGGGTTTGCCTTACACAGATAAGTGGTATGTATTTATATCCCATCAGAGTTTAAATTATATTGCCGACCCTGAGCATCGTATGATGTGTTATGAGCCACCGCCATGGGCGCATATTGCCATAGGTATGGGATTAGGGTTTATTTTCTATCATACTGTTAAAGACCTTAACGATGGACTTGTTATTTTATTGGCAGGCCATGAGTATGCCCATAAGGTTGTATTTTGGTTGATTGGAAATGATGTAATAGGAAGGGATTTCTTGCCTCAAATATTTGATGAGCCCTTAGTAGACTGTATGATGCAGTTATTTGAACGCCCTGCTCGCGGGGAAAGCGGGGAGAAGGGAGATAAACTTTCCAACTTGGCAGGTGATTATGCAGGGAGATTACTACATATGGGCCTAAATAGCGTTGCAGATAAAGAAGATGATTTTTACCATAACTACTATACAAATGGTGGCATGACAGGTGAAAAATACATCTTTGGATATATTTTCTTACATGAGGTTCTGTTCCCGCAGATAGCGCAAGGAAGAAGGGTAAACAAAACCCCGTTTGGCGAGGCGATTACGAGTGAGGATGATGCGCTTAGGGCATTTTTGCGGCATCTAAGGAATATTCGAAATATAACGCCTGTAGGAGAGGCTCCTGAGCGTTATTTAATCCCGTATTTGAATTATGTTTTTCCTGACTTCTCGCAGTCAGATTATGATAGGTGCGTTAGCTATTACAATGAGCATCTATCGCAGTTGGTCCATGAGTTTTTCGCAAGCCGCTTCTCTGATGATGAATACAACCGTTCAATGAAGGTGTGCATTGATTTGATTTCCAAAGATACTAAAAATGGGAGGGTTTTACTAAGATGCTTAAGAGATGTTGTAGGCCGTAGCAATTACACTACAGATTATGTCCGAGCCCTTTTAGAAGAACAGGAAGCGTCTTTTTCAGAAGCCGCCGCGCCACAAGCCGCAGGAGCATTTGATGAATTAGAAGCAGAATTAAGGCGTATTGTAGAAATAAGCAGGGATATTTTAAGGCTTTCTCAAGACCCTCAAACTACAACGGTGAAACCCCAACTGGAAGAGTTAATCACTACTTATATACCAGAAAAAGACAAAGCGTATAGTGATATTAGTTATGATGAGCGGTCTTTTATCCGAGATATTGTAGCGCGTCTTCTTGCGGATGAAATCGCTTCAACTACTAAAGAAGGTAGGCGTCTCATTAGAGATGCGCTTATACAAATATCCCAAGAAGTCGATTGGCATACGGATAATGATGCGCAAATTGCATTTGTGCTTATTGCACTTAGGTATTGGTTGTCAGAGGATGATGTGATTAGACAATATTTTGAGGATATTGCTTCTTTTAATCTTCCCCCAGATATAATGATTCAATATAACCCGCGGGCACAAACAATCGCTGATAGCGGTTTAAAAAAGAAATTTTCTATAAACCCACTATCATGGGAGGAACTTATGCAGAAAACAGAAAAAGTTTATTTTTCTGAAGCTTTTAAAAGAAGACGAACACCTATTGCCCCACCCGCCGCGCCAGCCACAAGACCGACAGATATCCCGCCTGAAAAAGCAAATTTGCTATAGGTTGTTGCAGAAAATTTTTGCTGGAAGTTCGGTTCAATGGTAAGAGATGTATATGATAATTATAGTTTATTTTCTTATGCGAAGGTCAGTTTCTTCAAGGACAAGCAGCCTTTTATTAAGGTGAGTAAAGGAAGGGAATTTTAGAAGCAATCGTTTTATCGCGGCTATTTCTTTTTTTGCTGATGGTGGGTGTATTTTAAGTCGGATTATCCCACAGTATTTATGCGGAGGGTACATCAAAATATTAGAAAAATGCACATCACTTGTGATTAATATCCTTTTATCTTTGAGCGCTAATTTTATTACCTCGCCATTCTTAATGCCAGATGGCACTTTTTTTACATCATAACCTTGAGCATTTAGATATTCAATTACTTCTAAACAAATATTTTCATCAATAAGAAATTTCATATCAGGATTTAGCTACAAAGGCAGTATATTCCTCGCTCTTTATCATCTCTGCGGCAAGGTGCAGAGCAGCTCTAATATGAGACTTTGTAAGCGTTGGATAACTTCGGATAATTTGTTCAGACGTTTCCCCAGCCTCAAGTAGTTCCAGAATTAGGTACACCATTATCCGCGTTCCCTTAAAACAGGGTTGCCCATGGCAGATATCAGGATTGGTAGTAATATAATCTTCAAGTCGCATTTTATATCCCCCTTTTCGATTTAATTTAACATGAG
>VGKN01000039.1 GCA_016867055.1 Candidatus Omnitrophota bacterium | reverse complement strand
AAATAAGCCTGCCTATAGCAGGGGATTTTGAAAAAAATATATTATCAGGGAGCATAAGGGCAAAGGGTTCGTTTTTTAAAAAATTTTTGGTCAGATAAACCGCGTCCATAAGACCGTTTGGTTCTTCCTGATAGACGAACCTGAAGTTTACATTTTTACAAATTCTGCCGAGATTAAGAGATGATATCTTAATCCGTTCAAGGATAAATTTTTTTATTATCTCTTTTTCCTTGTTTATTACAATAATTATTTCACATACCCCGGATTCAATGGCTTCTTCAATTACATATTGAATAAGAGGTTTTTGGCCAACAAGCATAAGCTCCTTCGGCAAAAAGGCACTTGCAGGAAGAAGCCTTTTACCCTTCCCCGCAGCTGGTATTACTGCCTTTTTAATCTTAGGAACCCCTGACATCTTTTTTTATGTTATTTAATACATCTTGCTTTATCTGTTTGAGAACATCTGAAAGAGCAATATTTAAAAGTTTTAGTTTGTAGTTAAGTCCACGGCTAAGCCGACCTACATTCAAAATCCCAGTTTTAAGTTCAATGCCTTCTGAGATATTGAATGTTTTTCTAAATATTGAATCGTTGTTTCTATCCAGCAATTCTGCATAAATTGTAACCAGAGTTAAAAACTCATCCCTTGCCCAGATAGTAGAAACAGCTCCAAGATATGGCACAAGAGTTGTTTTTGAAGGCTTAATAATTGTTTGAAAATGAAGAATTTTTCCTCTTAAAATGTAATCAAATTCAGCTAAATCATCAATATCCTTGATTATAAAAGATTTTATTCCCCCTGAATTCAATTCCTCGCTTAAAAGTTCGCAGATAGCAACGCGGACCTCCTTGTCAAAATGAGAATCCATTGAACTAAAGGAGAGGAACTCATTGGTTAGGCCCTTGCGTTCTTCTGTGGGCCTCTCATCAGAAAATAACTCAACAGCCACAGTTTTGGACAAACTACATAAGGAAGTTGAGGGCTTTATATTATAGCCTATGCTATATCTTGCACAACCTGAGATTAGAATTAACACAAGAAATGAAGGTAGTGCCTTTAGATATCTATACATACCAGTAAAAGGATTCGTAATCCTTTCCAGGCAGGACAATCTTTAGATATCCAAAATCAGGTATTTCTTCAAGGATACGAGAATCTTTTTCAATCAATATGTGCAATTTCAAAAATTCTGCATTTTTTGCATTAAGCTCTTCAAAGTCAACTGAAAACTCAAGGATGTCTTGAAATACCGCCTTTGCCTTTGTAGAAAGTTCTTTAAAATGCTCTTCTCTCTCTAAAGAAAATCTCTTGCATATAATCTTCTTTCCTGTTTTGGTAAGGGATAATTTAAACCTATTGATAAAGACTGAGTCAATATCAAGGATAATGTTCACCTCGGCTTCTTTTACCAACTCTCTATTTAAATCAAATCTCAGATATAAATTTTTTAAATCAAAACCATAATAGAGGCGTTTTAACATAAGTTGAGGCCTGTGCATTGCGCTGGATAGTTTTTCAATATCGAGAAAACCAGCCTGTAGCCATTCAAAATAATCGCTTATCATTCCATCTAAATGTGGACTTATCAGGGAGGAGGGTTCAATCTGTGCCTTGATAACCCTTGATTTTATTGGGAAATTTAAATATTCTGGAGGATCTTTTTCTAATAGCGTATAAACTGCTTTCAGATTTTCCCTAAAGAGCCTGTCAAACTCTTCATCATTACCTGAGGAATGGTCATCCCCAAACCACCAGTTCCAATCACTGCCTTCTGCTATGTAAATCTGCTTCCAAGCATCTGAAATGTTTTTAAAGTCAGGATGCCTTTGCTGAAATTTTACAAGAAAATCTCTTGCGTTATAGAGATAATCCCAAGCCTTGTTCTTCTCTTCATGGCCTATCCAGATATTAAAATTTGCATCTATCCACGAACCAGGAAAAAGTTTCTTTATCTCCCCCTCTGGGGGATAGTTCTCTAAAAACTCGCTTATGGTGGTAAGTTTGAGGGAGTCCTCTTTTGAAAATCTCTTATAGAGATTGTATAAGAAATCTCTTCCATCATTTGGATAGTACTCCCACGCATTTTCTCCATCAAGTATAATAGGCACAAGAAATGCGCCTTCCATCTGGCTGAGTTCATTTTTTATTATATGGAGTCTTTTTAAAAAATCATCTATTGCTTGGTTTGTCTGCCAATGGGAATAGACAAAACCTACCAAGTCGGACAGGGCTCTATCTCTGAATAAGAGGTTAAGGGTTTTCTCTCCCCTATTTAGTTTATAGGGTTTAAATAAAAGCTTGTTTGACCTTGGTTTTGAAAGGGATTTAAAGAGAACCTCCTCATCTGTTGCAAGCCATTCTATCTCTTCCTCCATTACAAGAGGCAGAATCTCTTCGCTCACAGAACCCTCTGAGGGCCACATACCTTTGGGTTTTTTAGAAAAATGCTTCTTATAAACCCTAACCGCATTTTCTATATGCCACTTGGCATCCTCTGGAAAATTAAAATGAAAATTGGGGAGTCTTGTGTCTCTGTAAGAAATTTTAGCCACATCTGTGTCACATAAAAGTGGCAGTATTGGATGAAAATATGGACTTATCGAAACCTCAATCTGGCCTGAATCTTGAAACCTTTTATAGGTTGGGATTATATTTTTAAGTATATCCATCTGCTTATTAAGCAGGAGTTTCTTTTCTTCTTCTGTAAAGTATGAACCCTTTTTTACGAGTTCCTTAAGAAAGGGGTCTTTTTCCTTGAAGGATATATCAAACCACGCAAGATTAAACAAAACCTGCAGATCAAGATAGTCCTGGGTGTTAAAACGCCTTTTTATGTCCCCAAGCTGTGAATCAGATAGAAATGCCCCCCTTTTTTTAAGAAGGTCATAGTATCTGGGATAAGACCTTATCATATGTTCCCAGTTAGCCATAAAAAAATTTGAGAGAGTAAACTCCTGTTCTTCGGATGTAAGTTCCTCTGCTGGTTTCTTTGATAAAATAAGAAATTTATCTTTTGTATCTATACCCGTTCTTGCATACTCATTGAGTTGCTCTATAAGGGAGGGTGCAATATTAAATGTCTGATGTAGGTCTGGAAATTCTTCAAGAATCGTCACCATATCAAGATAATCCTTTATACCGTGTAGTCTCACCCAGGGAAGGGAAAACTCACCGCTTGAAGGGTCCTTGTAATAAGGTTGGTGCATATGCCAGATAAAGGCAATATATAAGGGTTTGTCAGCCATCAGATTTATATTTTAATAAAAATAAAAACTTTTTCAAGAAATAAAAACCCCCAGGATTTTTTCAATCCCGGGGGTTTTCTTTTTCTAGGCTTATGGCTTAGAAGGTTACCTTTACAGAACCAACTGTTTCAAATGCGGTCTCATCAAAACCACCTGCGAAACTATCGCCTGGCCAGAGAACTGCGCCGAGTAGACCAAAGCTAACATCTTCAGTATAGTTGTAGGTAAGATTTAGGTCTACCTCATCAGCTAAGTCTTTCTTTCCTTTTCTGTTTGTTGTGGCGCCATACTGAGGTTCTGTTTCAGACAGTTTCTCAGCTAACCAGGAATGATAGTAGTCAAGAGAGGCAAGTAGTTTTTCTATTGGTTTTACGCTTAGATTTACACCAATTATAGAAGCATTTGATGTATTTCCAGCATTTGGACCATTAAGAGCAACCTTTGCAATTTCACCACGAACTTGGTCTGTAAAGAGTGGTTCCCATAGTTCGTAGTCACCGTCATTTCCTGCCTCTTCGCCTGAGCGATAGGTATAGGAAAGACCGAGTTTTGGCTTATAGGTTACATTTGCCCAGCTATAAGAACCTGCAACATCTGCTGCCCAAGCCTGTCTATCGCGTGCCTTGGTCTGGCTAGTAGCTATCCATTCAGTTGCTCCGATGGTATCATCTCTTATTTCACCAGCTTGATATGCAACTTCGCCGTTAAGGTTCAGATTCTCAATTGGGTCAATAGTTCCTCTTAAACCTATGACATATAGTTCGCTCTTCTCATATGTTCTCAGAATGTCTTCGCCTGAGTTGCTTAACATTGTTCTGTTGAATGACTCATCTCTGTCATAGACGAGATAACCCTCTAACCCAGCATTATACTTGTCAAATTTGTAACCTACATTCACACCACAAAGATCGTCATCGTTGGTGTTCAAACCAGTTTCATTTATCTTGATTATTACACCGTCAATTGTCCATTTGTCATAATCAAGAGTAGCCCTTATGGCATCAAATGCTTTTCTTAGGGTAAGGTCACCATAGCCAGCGGTAAGCGTTCCATTTGGGCCTGTCCAACCAACTCTGCCGGCTGCTGTGTTTGTTGCTAAGTCAACCGTGCCTCTTACAGACGGAGAATAATTTGGTCTGTTTCTGTCTGCAATAACAAGACCATTACCAAACTTAATCTCCTGTCTTCCAAGTGTTAGGGTTAAAGGAGAATAAATAAGCTCCTTTAAGGTGACGCTTGCGATATCTAGGTCAATATCTGTATTGGCTTGACCTTCAACATCCCAATCACGCTCATTGATTAGCCTTACCGCGGTTGAAACATTATCAGTAAGGTCGGCATTTACATTTACTCTTGTGACGGTGTTGTAAAGGCTGGATCTATCCTGGGTAGCCGCGTTGTTATCTTTGCTGTCATTTCTGAAATCATAGTCATCGCGATGAACTCCGCGAATCAGGATGTCTCCACCCACCTTTACGTTTTGCACTTCAGCGTATACCGGCAAGGCAACTGCCAATGCCAATGCTGCTATGCAAAGAACCGTAAATAACCTCATTTAATTTTCCTCCTTAGTTAATCATTTGTTGTAAAACTTTGTTGTATATTTAAACGGACCATAGCTTCATTTTAAACTATGGCTTCCCCAATTCTTTCGTATATATAGCTAAACACCATATTTGAATAACTCAGGGCTTTCTTTCCATCCCCCCTTCTTTGCCAAATTTGAGTTATCTATGATGTAATAGCCTATTTCTATTGACTTTATTAAATATCACAAGCTGCAAAAATTGTCAAGAATTTTTTATAATTTTTATTTGCTTGAGGATTTTGGCGTCTGAGTGGTCTGCTTTGTTATTTTAGGGGCAACTGAAATAATAACTGTGGTTTTGGTTACAGAGGTCTCAATTGTTATTATGCAGCTTTCCTGCGGCTTTTCATAATTTAGAATACGCCTTCCATATTCTAAGATATTCACCAGATTCCAATAATGTAATGGCATCTGCTCCTTATAAAATTCAACTACCTGCTCAGCAGTTGCTCTACCTGAATACTTTAAGATGCCAATTCTTGAATAACTGTTTTCAAATATAAAGGATTCATTTACAAGAAGTTTAAAATTGAGAGGTATTGGAACATCCTCAAATCTCAGGATATTCGCGCTCGATAGTTTTGGCTGGGACTGTGGCTCTAATTTCGTATCCTGCGATTTAGATGACATCGTAGCGCATCCCATACCACATAACATTATTAGTAATATAAAACTATATATTGTTTTATTATTCATTTTTTGTATTATCTTACACCCCCAAACCTATGTCAACACTTTTTTAAGCAAATATTCTGAATTTTTGAAAATACTCTCTAACTCATTTTGGGAAAGACCTGTTGAAAGAATAATTTTTTTTGCAAGCTCTTCATCTAAAAGGTCGACTGAAGAGTGTGCATCAGAATTCAAAATAAGTTTTGCGCCCACCTGTTTTGCTACCTGGGCAACATGACCATTTGATAGGGAATGGCCGGCTCTTGAGGTGAGTTCAAGATAAATATTTCTCCTTGCTGCAAGTCTTGCCTCTTCAGGTGTTATCAAGCCGGGATGGGCTAAAATATCAATATCTTCACAAAGAGCCTTCCTGTTAGTCCCATTTATTACAGGCTCAACCACTGTCTCGCCATGAACTAATATTAATCTGATACCATGCGAACGCGCATATTTAATTATACTAGAAAAACACTCAAGCGGAACATGCGTAATTTCTATCGCGGGTATAACCTTAATCTTCCAAAAAGTGTTAAGTCTTACACAGGCCTTGATAAGTCTTGGGACAACAAAATCAATGTTTGCCTCATCCACATGGTCTGAAATTGCAATGGCTTTATAACCCTTTACCTGCGCTCTTCTTGCAAGTTCGGAAGGTAGGAGTAGCCCATCGCTGAATATGGAATGTGTATGAAAATCTATAATCATCTTTTCGTATAAAATTGTTTGATACTTTTTGAATATTTTACCTATATCTTTATTTTCTTATACTACCAAGTTGTGGTCTGTTAACTACCTTCTAATCTGGTGCCCCTGGGACGACTCGAACGCCCGGCACAAGGTTTAGGAAACCTCTGCTCTATCCAACTGAGCTACAGGGGCCTCTTAATAAAAAATTAGCGAGTATCCTAATGAACTACGGACGCATTTTTTTCCTTCCTAATACTGAATCAGCGAAAAATAATCAAACCCCTTTAGTTTCTCTTTGCCTTTTAAGAATGAAAGTTCTATTAAAAAAACTATACCCACAATCCTTCCCTTTAACTTTTTTATAAGTTCTATAACCGCTGAAACTGTGCCACCTGTTGCAAGCAGGTCATCTACTATTAAAACATTGCTATTTGGCTTTATAGCATCCTGATGTATTTCAAGGGCATCTTCGCCATATTCTAATTTATAAGTGGCTTTGTAGGTCTTATAAGGGAGTTTACCCTTTTTTCTAACAGGCACTATTCCAGCACCAAGCCTGTATGCAATCGCAGAGCCAATTATAAATCCCCTTGATTCAATGCTTATAACCGCATCTATTTTCTTGTTTAAAAATTTAGAACTCAACCTATCAATCGCAGATTTAAATTTTCTCCCATCCTTAAGCAATGTGGTAATATCGTAGAACAAGATCCCCTTTTTTGGAAAATCAGGGATAGTGCGAATGGCTTTTTTAATTTCTTCCATTTATCTATTTTTCCCTTATCTATACCAATAACTCATGATCCGCTAGATAGAACTTTAGTTTCTTAAGACAGTTATTCTCTATTTGCCTGACACGCTCCCTCGTTATATTGAAGCACTTGGCAGTTTCCTCAAGGGTATGCTTGGTACCATCCAGAAGACCATATCTTAAGGTTAAAATCTTCTGTTCCCTCTTTTTCAATCTATTAAGTAAATTACTCACCCTTTCATGCCTTAGAAGTTCCATAAGTTCATCTGCAGGCGACCTTGTGCTTCCATCCTCAAGCAAATCCATGATATGCCCCTCTTCGCCCTCCCCTATAGGTGCATCAAGGGAAGAGGTTTTGGAAATAATACTACTTATTTCCGCAGCCTTTTTTAAAGAGCATCTCATCCTTTTAGCAACCTCTTTAATATCAGGGACTCTGCCAAGTTTTTGGGTAAGTTCCTCTGTGGTCTTTTTCCATTTTGCAAGCGTCTCCACCATATATACAGGAATCCTGACCGTCTTTCCCTGATTTGCTATTGCCCTCAAGATATACTGCTTTATCCACCATGCAGCATAGGTGCTGAAGCGAAATCCCTTTCTCGGATTATATTTTGACACCGCCTTTATAAGACCTAAATTTCCCTCTTCTATCAAATCCAATATTGAGATGCCAAGGGAACTGTATTTTTTCGCTATATTGATAACAAGCCTGAGATTTGACTGAATCATAATCTTTCTTGCCTTGACATCTCCTCTTTTAACCCGTCTGGCTAATTTTAGTTCCTCCTCATGAGCGAGCAGAGGAATATACTTGATATCCTTTAGGTAAAGTTTTATGGGGTCCATTTAACCTATGCTTTTTCTTTTAAAACCGCGTGTGCACTTGCTAAACGCGCAATAGGCACCCTAAAGGGAGAACAGCTCACATAATCAAGACCTACCTTGTGGCAGAATTCAATTGACTGTGGATCTCCGCCATGCTCACCGCAGATTCCCACCTTAAGTTTTGGGCGCACACCTCTTCCTTTTTGAACACCCATCTTAATTAACTGTCCAACACCGCTCTGGTCAATTGTTATAAATGGGTCTTTTTCTAATATACCTTCTTTAATATAATAAGGAAGAAACTTACCTGCGTCATCCCTTGAAAATCCAAAAGTCATCTGCGTAAGGTCATTCGTTCCAAAACTGAAGAACTCCGCCTCCCTTGCAATCTCATCACTAGTTAAAGCAGCTCTGGGTACCTCTATCATTGTCCCTATCATATATTCAAGCTTCACAGCGTAGTTTTTCATGGTCTGCTCGGCTATCTTAATGGCAGAATTCTTGGTAAATTTTAATTCGTTTATATGCCCTATAAGCGGAATCATAACCTCTGGGATTATATGTTGACCCTCCTTTGCCAGTTCGCAGGCTGCTTCAAATATTGCCTGAACCTGCATCTCGTATATCTCCGGAAAGGTTATGCCAAGTCTGCACCCTCGATGACCCAACATCGGATTAAATTCATGAAGGCTTTTGACTTTATCTATCAAAACCTCTGTCTCAATAGAAAGTTCCTCTGCTACCTTTTTGATATCCTCTTCGGTATTTGGTAGAAATTCATGAAGGGGAGGATCAAGCAATCTTATAGTAACTGGCAGATTTTCCATAACCTTGAATATAGCTTTAAAATCCGATTTCTGCATAGGTAATAATTTCTCAAGTACCCTTTGGCGTTCCTCTTTGGTGTTTGCAAGAATCATTTGTCTAACAATTGGAATTCTCTCCTTAGCGAAAAACATATGCTCAGTCCTGCAAAGTCCGATACCCTCTGTACCAAAATCCCTCGCAACCTTGGCATCATAGGGAGTATCCGCATTTGTCCTTACACCAAGTCTACGGATACCATCTGCCCAGCTCATAAGGATTTTAAACTCACCTGTAAGCTGTGGCTCAATTAAATTTGCCTTTCCTAAGATTACCTCTCCCGTAGTACCATTTAGGGTAATAAAATCACCTTCTTTTACAATGATATTATTCACATTAAACAAACCCTCTTCCTCTCTTATTGTTATATCATTACATCCTACGACGCAACACTTTCCCATACCCCTTCCAACAACTGCTGCATGAGAGGTCATACCGCCTGTAGCTGTCAAGATACCCTGGGACTCCGCCATACCACCCACATCTTCAGGAGAGGTCTCTCGCCTTACGAGAATAACCCTTTCTCCTTTTTGACCCGATTCCACTGCCTTATGGGAATTAAACACCACCTTGCCCACTGCAGCGCCAGGAGATGCAGGA
>VGKN01000038.1 GCA_016867055.1 Candidatus Omnitrophota bacterium | reverse complement strand
GTAAGCAAGACTCTTAACAACCTGTTTTTAAGTGTGCGGAGCAAACGCTTCGCAAAAAGGGTTTTGCTCTCCGCACTTAAAGACAGGTTTTTATTATGGCAGACTTAACACAAGCTCCACCAGTATTACAAAGACTTCCTCAAATTCAAGCCCGGCAATTATTGGAAGAAGCTATCAAAGAAAATGATTGGGAAAAACTAAAGTTTTATCCGCAACTTCTCTTTCTCTACCAAACTAAAGTCAAAGAACACGCTATGGATATTGCCAAGTGGGTGAGTCATTTTAGAACCGGAAAACATTTATGGTGCAAACACTCATAACTCAAAATTGGTATAAGAAATTGGTTAATGACTGTAAAACTATTATTACTAGTGCAGTCTCTATTTCTCGTTGGAGTTTGGTTGAAGGATATTGGAAGTTGGGAGAGAGAATAGAACAAGAAGTAAGATCAAGACCTATCAATTTGATACAGTTATTCCAAGCTCTTGGAGAAAGTATATCAAAATGTAGCAAATCTACTTTTTATTATTCTCATCAATTCTATTTAAAATATCCCGATCTAAACAAATTAGACGAACTTCGTGAAGAAGAAGGAATAACTTGGACTAAAATAATCACACAATATCTTCCCGCACTTACAGACGAAGAAATTAAACAGGCTGAAACCAAACAATTACCTCCCACTCTCAATTTTATCAATAATGATTTTAGAAAAGCAGATATAGAAGAAAATTCAATAGATTGTATTATTACCGATCCACCATACCCGCAAGAATTTTTATCACTTTGGAAAGATTTAGGAGAGTTTGCATATAAAGTTTTGAAGCCTTCAGGTTTTCTTATTGCTTATTCTGGTCAATATCACTTGCCAAAAGTATTTGAATTACTAAATGGACAATTAGAATATGTATGGACAATGGCTATCCTTCTGCCCGGTTCAACGCAAATAATAAACGCCAGAAACTTAATGTGTGGTTGGAAGCCAATACTTATTTACTGTAAACCGCCATTTAGGAAATTAAATACTTTTTATGATGTGATTACTTCTCCTCAAGGAGAAAAACAATATCATAACTGGCAACAATCAGAAGGTGGAGTAAGAAAACTTATAGAGATATTCAGTAATGAAGGCGATATTATTCTTGATCCTTTTTCTGGTGTTGGGACTTTTCCAAAAGTAGCCTATGAAATGAAACGACAAGCGATTGGAATAGAAATAGATAAAATTTCCCACTTAAAAGCAATAAATAGAATATGACAAGGCAAGAATTAACTTATAGCCGGCCAACTAATTTTTCCTTATGGATAAGAGAAAAGTGTCGTTCTAGTTCAACTGGTTTTGTCAACAATAATATAGATCATATTTTCTTCGATTATAAAGAAGTAGATAGACGCTTAGCATTGATTGAGGAAAAGCATAACAATAGCCCATTTCTAGCAGATGGAGAAAAACATTTTTTTCCTCTTATAAATAAATTCTTTGAATTTTTTGGAAAAGAAATAAATATAAAATATCAAGGTTTTTATATTTTTGTTTTTCCTGATGACGGAATGGGAGAAATAGAAACATTAAGTTTTCCTATGAGAATTTATCCCCTAACACAAATAATAAATGACGATTTTAGTAGTCCTCTTTTTGTTAATACAGAAAATGAATTGATAGAAAGAATAAATAATTTTAGATTTACAAAAAAAGGGGGAGCAGAAACCCACCAGTCGCAAGACTTCGGCAATACTGCACGCCAAACGCGCCTAAGCGCACCGAAAATAGATTCTTAGAAGGATAAATAATAAGAATTATCCTTCTCTATTTTTGGGGGCTAGGTTGCGGTGGCGGAGGGCGGGAGGTAGGGTGGTTTTAGGAGGGGATATAGTTTGATATATTCGGTGCAATTTTAGCTTCAAAAATTTTGCCCCTTGACAAGATAATTCTCCTATGGTAGTATTCGTTTAATATGAACAAACTAACATTTAATTTAGTAAGTAATAATAAAAGATTGCCGGGTGGTCTTACAGTAAAGACTTATTGTTTGAGAATTAGAGATAATGGCAAAGTTATAGATTATAACTTAACACTAGGCCAAGTAATTTCTCTTGAAAAAGATATTAAATTTATTTTCAAGCCTATATGACATTAACAGGAAAAGCGATAGACAATTATAACCCGATTCAAGAATGTATCCGGTGCGGCAATAACTGGTGGAAACGCGGAAACTATGTCCCGGTACGCTGTCCAGCCTGTAAAAGCCAATACTGGAATAAACCTTATCAAAGAAAACCAAGAAGAAAAGTTAGTAAAGTTTAGTTAGAAAGGAGGCTGTATGGAAAAACCAATAGCCAAAAAAGTTACATTAAGAGAGAGAAGAAAGGCACAACCTCTCGCCAAGATATATTTCTCGGAAGAAGAAAAGCAGACGATAGCCGAGACAGTCGCAAGAGGACTGACAGTTCCTCAAACCAAAATTTTCTTTTATCAGTGTCAGGCGTTGGGCTTGAATCCATTATTAAATGAAATTTGCGCGGTTACTTACCGGCTAAAAGACGGATCAACGCAAATGTCAATTCAGGTAATGAGAGACGGATTCCTGAAGATCGCGCACCGATCAGGCAAATTTGCCGGTATGGAAAGCGGAGTTAAGTGGATAGAGGGAGAAGCCGGTAAAATGGAAATGGTTGGTTGGGCTAAAGTTTTTCATAAAGATTTTCAAGTCCCTCTTTATCAAGAGGCGGACTTCAAGGAATACGCTATCATGGAAAGAGGCGGCAAGCCTACATTGTGGGCGGCTAAGCCAAGAACCATGATAAAAAAAGTAGCCGAGAGTATGGCGCTTCGTAAGGCTTTCAATGTTGCTGGTGTCTATGCCACAGAGGAAATGGAGAAGGAGATCGTAGAGTTGTCAGCTTCTAATGAATTGCCGCGATTGCCTGACGCTGACGCTCCGGCAACAGAAGCGCAGATCGCAACAATTAGGTCGCTTGACCCGGAGTATTCAGAAGAAGAATTGAAAAAGGTAAGCAAACAAATTGCGGCAGAAATTATCAAAAAGTTAGTTTCTCAACCTGTTAAAGTGAAGAAAGAAATAATAGAGGTAACTCAAAAAGTCCATAAAGACGGAATTTCTCAAATTGCAGAGAGAAAGGAAAAAAAGAATGACTTTTGATAAAGTAGCCTACTGGAAACAGCGCATGAAAGATAGACTTCGTTCTTACTTCAAGGATTTAGCAGGAGTTTTACAGGAAGTCGAGGATAACTCAAATCACTTAAATTTAGAAAAAAGAGTCATTTTATTAGGCATAGAAAACTTAGCTGATTCCTTCAAAAGTTTAGAGCAAGCAATTATGGAAGCAAAAGTAAAGGAGAAAAAGAATGACAAAGTTGAAGGCAAAAAGTAAAGATCAGTTGGAATACCACAATACTAACCATCCAATTCCTATTCATCATCAATGTCCTTATTGCATGGAGAATATGGATAAAATGCAAAGCGGGCTGGAAATTGATCCGGCTAAAATTTCTTCATATACCAAAGAAGAATTATTAAACTTCTATCTTAGGGCAAGAGATACTTTAGGTGTTCTTGAAGCCACTAGACAAGAACTAGGACGAGAGATATTATCCAGAATGAAAACAGACGGAGAAATGTTAGCGCATCATGCTTTGACTAAAGGCAGAAGAATAGACTTTAAGATTGATCTTGAAAAAGCAAGAGAGCTAGGCGCGGTAAAAGAAATGATTGATACTGTTGTTCTAAAGAAACTACATTTGAAGGGCGTTAAGATACCGCACACTATTACTGAATACCTGATAGTCAGACAAATCGAGGAGAAAGAATGATTCAGTTATCCTACAGCACAATAAATATGCTTTACCGGGCTTCCCATAATTGGCTGAATAAGCAAATGGGACTTAAACCGGAAGAACGAGAGGAATGGAAGCAAGGCAAAGAAGCTCACGCCATAATTCAAGCCCATGTTTCCGGTAAGAAGATAGACGACAGACTATCTCACATTAAATACACTTTTCCTATTGTTGAGGAGAAAGATTTTGACGAAAGGTGCAAGTTTGAAATTCCCATAAGAACCGGCGTAAATGATAAAGTTCTCAATACTTACAAAGTCATTGGCTATTTTGACGGACTGGATATTGAAGGTAAAAGGTTTCTTGAAATAAAGTCCAGCGATCCGGTCTGGTCTTTAATTAAATTCCAAAACTCAATGCAAAGAAAACTATACGCTTTTGCCAATTCTCAAATTACAGAGGCAGTTCTTATAACCTGCTCTAAATATCCCGACAGGTGGGCGCAAGAGCCGCCAAAAGTCTTTTCAGTGCCTCTAACACCACAAGACAAGTCTGACGCGGTTAAGTGGCTTTTAGAGGGCATACAGATAATTGAGAAGGGCGACTTTTCGGGTGGATTGGTTGACGGAAAATGTGTTGATCCTTATTGTTACTATGGTAGAAATTGTCAGTTCAAATGAGACAACAATTTTCACTAGGAATTAAACATCAATTATTTAATAATGAAGTAAGAAAGAGAAGGTTGGTATTGGGTTTAACTCAAATCCAGTTGGCCGAACTTTGTGGGATTGGTAAAGGAACGCTAGCACATATTGAAACTTTTAGGGCTTATCCATCTGTGGAAAGGGCTACAAAAATAGCGAAAGTTTTGGGAAGCACAGTCAACCAATTATTTCCCAGATGGATAGAAACATTTAAGGATAAAAGAACATCAATTATAACAGAACATTTATTAACAGAGAGGATGCTAGATCATCCAGAACTTAAACTTTTACCAGCAGAAACAGGAAATATAGAAGAAGTAGAAACGGCAATAGATAAAGATATTTTGAAAAGTAAATTAAATAGTGTTTTAGAAACTTTAAGTCTTAGAGAAAAAAAAGTATTAGTTTTAAGATTTGGGCTTGATGAAAATATAACAGAAAGTGAATTAAAACGATTGAATGGCGGTGTTCAATCAAGTCATCAGGGTAAGACTCTTGAAGAAGTGGGGAATATATTTGGTGTTACTAGAGATCGTATTCGACAAATTGAGAACCAAGCCTTACGCAAGTTAAGACATCCTTCAAGAGCAAAGTTATTAAAAGATTTTCTAAGGTGAATGAAGCAAAATTTTACAAAGTTAGATCATTTTCTGATCCTAATAAAGAATATATCATTAGGCATACAGATAGCGGTTATCGTTGTTCTTGTTCATACTTTGTTTTCAATGAAAGAAAATTAGCAAGAGCAGGGAAGTCAACTATGTGCGATCATATACTCCGCCACCGGCACTTAAAATTAAAACATCATGGAAGGAGGAAGCATGAGTAATATAGATAAACTGACGCTCTTTATTCTTGGAGCATTTGTCGCTTATTTAATTTGGCATTTCGGGAGGGCTTATGGTTGCGGATACGGATTCTAAAATACAACTGCCGGATAACCCAAGCGCGGAATTTTGTCCAACTTGCAGGAAATGGTTTGTTGAACCGGAAGAAAAAGAGCATATCCGGGCGACTACAGAATGTCTCCGTTGCGATCATCTTAGAGGAGATAATAATGCCTAAATATAAACCAACACCAGATTTCTCCAAGATTACGAGTCATGAATTAGCCTATATTGCAGGATTGGTAGATGGGGAAGGAAGTTTCTATTTTTGGAAATCAAGTATTAAATCTGGAAGAACAAAACCTTATCCTATTTTAAGAATAACTAATTCACATATAGGAGTATTAAAATGGTTACTTAAGAAGATACCTTCTTCCAGATTAGATAATCATGTAAAGGGCAAAAATATACCTACTTTTAATTGGGTTCTTGGTCAACAAAAGGCAGTTTATTATTTTACAAAATTATTATTGCCTTATTTAATAATTAAGAAAGAAGATGCGCTTAAAACAATAAAATATATTTATAAGATTGTTATAAGGAGCGATCAATGATAATTTTTGTATTCTTAATTTCTTTTCTTCTAGGATTATATCTCGGTTCTCGGAGAACCAAAAAGAGGATTACCGGGCAAGTAATTGATCTAACAGAAAGATTAAGCAAACTTAAAGATAATAAATTATGAAAATAGCAATAGTTGAAGAAATTAGAATTAGAAGAGGAGTAAATTGGGAAGGATTTGTTATTGAAGTTATAGGATTGCCACCAGCAGACTTTAGAACAGAAGGCTATACACAACAAAAAGAAATGATAAGTGTTTGGGGTAAAACTTTATTGATTAAAACACTCAAGAAATTATTAAGATAATGAGAAATATCGGCAAAAAGACTCGTGAATGGCTCGCGGCAAGAAAGGAATTGTTAAAATTATTAAAGAAGGAAGGTTATTACATTCATGGAGACATTATTCGCGGCTGGTGTTGTG
This sequence comes from Candidatus Omnitrophota bacterium, assembly GCA_016867055.1. The sequence goes on along the minus strand of VGKN01000038.1, from coordinate 2,957 downwards.
ATTGCGGCAGGTATAGTATTCTTGATCCTGACCATATCATTAAACGATCAAGAGGAGGAAGCCACGAAAGAGAAAATATCGAACTCCCCTGCCGGAGATGCCACGACAAGCGGGACAATCAAGGAGACCCAATGAATAAGAAACCGGCAAACAAAAAAGCCAGTTGGCAAATTAAGCACAAATGTAAGAATTGCAAAGTAATGACAAGCCAATATCTTTGTCATAATTGTCAGAAAGCTAGTATATGATAGACCTTACTAAACCACATTGGCGCTGGTTCTTTGGATTGCCGATAGCAAAGATTGAAAATAAAATGGAGCTAAAACCACCTTATTTTCACTTCCTTTTGAAAAGAATAATTTGTTTTATTCGCGGGCATAATTTTAATTATAGTTTTGGTAGTCCAAGAGGCCAATGGAGTATTTGCGGGCGGTGCGGATACCGAAAAAGATTTAGGCGATTCAATAATAAACAGTTTGATTGGATTGACGAAGCCGCGCGAGATTGCCTAATTCATGGAACACAAATGACTAGCTCAAAGCAATATACTAGAAAAGCCAGTCACTAGATCATTGGAATAAGCAAGTAAAATATGAAACAACCACTTAGACTTCAACGAACCAGAAAAAAAGGAACAGGCTATCTTTGGCCGAGAAAAGGAAATGTAATTTTCAGTAATAATTTATCAATAGTTTATGTGGGAAGGCCGACTAAGTGGGGAAATCCCTTTAAGACAGGGAAAAATAGATTATTATGGTATAAAGATAGAATAAGAAATATCCACGATGTTATTAAGAGAGTATTAAAAGGCAAAAATCTAGCCTGTTGGTGTCCGCTAGATCAACCTTGCCACGCTGATATTTTATTAAGAATAGCAAATTCCTAATACTTATGAGGAAGATTTTACATCTTCTAGGTTTTCATGGAGATATAAGAAAATATATTGATACAGGAGATTATGAGTTTAAGTTTGATAGTCCTTTTAATCTTTGGCCAACAAAATATGAATGTTACAAATGCCCTGAATGTGGAAGGATTGATAAAATACCACCCGGAAATTATATGGACTGGTGTTTTGATTTAGAGTTGACTGATTTGAAATTAAAAGTTGCAAAAGCAAATGCTGATATTGGTGATTATGAAACAGCAATAAAAGTATTATCCCTATGACAACTAAAACGAAAAAAAAGAAGAAAAAAATTAAGAAATCAATTTATCCTTGTTTTAGTTGTGGCAGATCAAGGAAAAAATGTATTTGCAAAAAATTAAGGGAAAAATATGGTTAAGACAAGACTCTATATAGGCAACCTCTCATGGCACATTACAGAAGAAGAATTAAAACATTTCTTCTCTCAAGCAGGCAAAGTTATTTCAGCGACAATTATCCTACATAGGGATACCGGCAGATCACGAGGTTTTGGCTTTGTGGAAATGGAGACTGACGCTCAAACAGCAATCACTACTTTCAATGGTCAATACCTTCGTGGCAGACCACTTATTGTGAAAGAGGCATTACCGGAAGGAGAAAAAAAAGACAACATAAATCCTGATCTTCTCAATTTTCTTAGTCATGCTTCTGTCGGTCAGTCTTATTCCTTTTATTTTGGTAACGCTAGTTTTACCATTTTCAGGGACAAGTGATATAATGGTAATATGGCTAATGGAAAAACCAAAGCTAAAGCAAAAAAAATAATTTCCTCTCCTCTTTCTTTCACTTTCAAAGCCAATAATGGGGAAACTTACAAAGTAACTCCCAAAGAAAAAAGATTCTGTGAAATGATATTGGAGACCAATGGTAATGGCACTGTTTCTGCTTTGGAAAGCTACGATATTCCCAATAAAGAATTATGCAAAACTCCTTACTCTATGCTAAATGTAGAGAACAAAAAGAAACGGAAGGCGGCTGAAAATGTAGCCGCGACTATAGCTCACAGAGAGCTAAGAAAAGTCAAGATTAGAAAATATATTGATTATCTTTTGGATCAATATGGCTTTACTGACGATAAGGTTAAGTTGGAACATTTCAAATTGATGAATCAGGATAAAAGTCTTACAGACAAAGCGCGGGGAATCGAAATGTATTACAAAATTAAAGGAAAATTTGAGGACAAAGGAAACGAAGGCGAGATAAAAGAGTTCTTTGAAGGTATTAGAAATTTAGTTAAGGAATATGAACATAAGGGACAACACGATAGAAGCGCTTAAACGCTTCCAATTTCAGGAAGATAATGGTGAGAAAATTCAATGGGCGCAAGGACAGCTTGAGATAATAGACTGCATTTTCAACCGCAGTTCACCAGATGGCTTGAAAAGAGTTCAAGTTATCGCCGCCACTCAATATGGCAAGTCTATTGCTGTCGGGGCTGGTATTGTTATGCGTGCCACTGCTTTTCCTGAAAATTGGGCAGTGGTAGCGGGTACAAAAGAAAAAGCCCGGATCATCATGGACTATGTAATTATGTTCTCCCTCAATAACCCGATTGTCCGAAGCCAATTATCACCGGACATACCGATTGAAAGACTACGAATGAAAAGAGCGCAGGATAGGCTAACTTACAAAAGCAAAGGAGAAGTAAGAGTCTATTCTGCTGACGCTAATAAGATAACAGAAACAAGTACCTCTCTTATGGGTTTTGGCGCACCGAATGTGGTAGGAGATGAGTCCGCACTTATTCCCGATATTCTACAGGCAACTGTAATGAGAATGTTGGGCGGCAAAGAGGATAATTTCTTAATGAAAGTAGGCAATCCTTTCCACCGCAATCACTTCCTTCGGACATGGGAAGGAGGTAGGTACTACCGCATATTCATAGACTATTTACGAGGCATTAAGGAAGGCCGCTTTACAGAAGGGTTTATCAATGAAATGGCAGAAGAAGCATTGTTTGATATTTTGTACGAGTGTAAGTTTCCCGAAGAAGGAAGAATGGACGAGAAAGGCTGGTTGCCTCTTTTGA
>VGKN01000037.1 GCA_016867055.1 Candidatus Omnitrophota bacterium | reverse complement strand
TGAAGGCAACCTATAACTCCTGGGGTAACTCCCACCACAGGAAAAACCCCTGTTGGTGGAGACTCCGGGAATATACACCTAAGGCAGGGAGTCTTTGGAAAGTTAATAGTGGTAAGTCTTCCTTCCCAACCCCAGATACTCCCGTGTATGAGAACCAATTTATTTTTTAGCGCAAACTCGTTTAGTATATACCTCGTTGGAAAATTATCCATACAATCTACTATAACCGAGGCATCTCCTACCATTTTCGCTATACTTTTTTCGTCAATCCTTTCATAAAAGGCACCTATCTCTGTATGAGGATTTATTCTCTTAAGCGTAATTTGTGCACTAAGGGCTTTATATTTTCCTATTCGTGTATGGGTATGTAGTATCTGCCTGTTAAGATTGGAGACCTCAAGGGTATCATAATCACATATTCGCAATTTTCCTACTCCTACGGCTGCTAAGTACATAGCCACAGGGCTGCCCAGGCCTCCTGCTCCGGCAATGAACACAGAGGAACCTTTAAGTCTTTTCTGGCCCTCAGGCCCCCAGCCATCTAAGAGCATCTGCCTGTGATAGCGCTTAAGTTCCGGTTTTGTTAATTTGGGCTCTTCTTTCTTATGGCGAATTTTATCTAACCGTTTCTTTATGCTCATACGGATACCTTTCTTTAAACCAAGAGCTCATCTCGTTGAGTTTCTTTTCTACCTCAGGGCTCATCTTCTTGCCAAACCCTGCTTCCTTTGGTTGCATCGCTAAAAGATATGTCTCAACCTCAAACTCCCTTTTTAAAAAATCACATATCAAGCTTAGAGAGGAGTTATGGGTGGAAAAAGAAACTCTAGTCTTGACGCTCTTTAAATCCCAGAGTTTAATCTCAGCGAAGTCTCCGCCAAAATCCACTGCGTCTACCAATAAAACTGTATCGGGTTTTTCTTTTATCAGCTTCCCGAGAAAATTCTCAGGAGATACGCCCGCCTCAAATACGCGGAAACCTACTTTATCTTTTATCCGCCTCGCTAAAATAGCGCCAAAGCCATCATCTGCCCTTAATTCATTTCCTATACCCAAAAATAGGACATCACCTTTCAATATCTTTTCCAATTGTGCTAACATCGGAATAATAAAATCAGGATTTAAGAACTGCTTCGCGGCGGCACCTGGGGCAGAGAATCTTAAAGCGGTCTGAGCGGATAAATTCATTTTCCTCTTTAAAAGAGGGTTTTTCATCCAATGTGAGTTTAATATTTCCTAAATAAGCCAAGATAAGCGAAACATTGGAAAAGCTAAGCGAACCTAATTTCTTAGCCACCCACAATAACTGTTCGTATGGCGCTATTATGCTGTTACAGGCCTCGCATAGAATGAGTTCTTTCTCAATCTTCTGTTTATCTATTCGTGTCTTAACTGTAGCAAGGTCAAATTCCGGCATAAGAACTATCCCCTTTTCGGTCGGGCAGTTTGCCTGACACTGACCGCACATTATACACACATCCAGGTCAATGGAAAGTCTACGAATTCCCATCCCATCTTTTACCTCGTCAGTATATTCAATTGCGCCTGGAGGGCATACTTGATAACAAGCGGTGCAACCCATACAGTCTTCTTCAAAGTATTGAGGCTTTCCGCGAAATCCCTCCTTTGGGATATGCGGTTCATATGGAAATCTTGAGGTATAAGGTCCCCTTATAAGCGCTTTAACCGCCTCTTTTAATTCCCGTAGTTTTGGGTATTTCATATCTTTTACCGTTAACTGTCAACTGTTAACTGTCAACTGCTTTTATCTTCTTCCAGTTTATCGCAAACCGATTTCTTCCAGAGTTTAACCCCTGAAATATGCGCACCCCTTGAAAGCGCATGTGCAGAGACAGGCGAGGTTAGTAAAATAAAAACAATACAAAGCAATGCCTTTATACCTATCGGAGAGAACCCCTTGGTTATGAATACCCCAAACATTATTCCGCATGTACCAAGGGTAACGCATTTTGTAGAGGCCTGAAGTCTGTTGTATACATCTGGGAGCCTGATTAAACCCAGACAACCAAAGAAATCAAATGTGAGACCAATTATTATAAATATAATGCCTATTGTCTCATTCATCAAAATGCCTACCCTCAAGATATTTTGCCAAGGCCAGCGTTCCTATAAAGCTCTGAAGCGCCCAGGCGATCGCTATATCTATATACCAGTCTCTTCCAGTTGGTATGCTAAGAAATGCACAAAAACCCACTATCAGAATTCCCAATATGTCAATACAAACGGCTCTGTCCGCAGAGGTAGGTCCTCTGAAGATGCGATACAGACAAAATACAAAACATAATAATAAAACAAATAAGCAGCGGCTGAAACACTCTGACTGCCATTTTAAAAGCGATTCCAACGGATAAAAAATTATTAGAAGGGCAAATACGGTTATTAAAAACAACCCTATTATCCAACGCAGAATTTTCATTTACTCAAAAATCCTTTTAATTATATTTTCAAATTTTTTTACAATAAGAACCGTTGCCTTCTCTATATCCTTTTCCTTCACATCAAACCAGTGGATATACAGGCACCCGTTTTCCTTATCAATATCCACGCTCATTGTGCCCGGAGTAAGGGTGATTGAGTTGGCTAAAAAGGTAAGGCCTGTGTCGGATTTTAAGGTAGTTTTTACCTTCACTATCCCAGGGTTAATCAGCAGCTTCGGATGGGCTACTCTATAGGCCACATCAATATTTGCCTTTATACATTCCCAGAGAAAAACAGGGATATAATAAAGAAACCAGAGATAGCGTGCAGGATTGGTAAATAGACGCGGCCTCTTTACAAACATATCGCCTGTCATATAGGCTACAAAGGCGGCTACTAAAACCCCTACTATTAAATGCGGAACATCGGCTGCCCAAGAAAGTAATATCCAAACTAAAAGTCCTAAGATAAAAAGAATGATCCTTGACTTCATTTAACCGCCCCTAAAACTAAACCAGCGTAGTTTCTTCCTTCTAATAGAGCATCTGCTGCGTTATGGAGAAAGGGCCTTAAAAAAGGAATGAGCATAAGCCCGCCAAAGATACAAACGAATGCCAGTATTAACATAGAAACCTGCATTGTCCAGGGTACTTCTTTTATCGCTTTTAATCTCTCATTTAACCTTCCAAAAAATGCATCTCTTTGTAACCTTAGATAATACGCCAGAGTCAATATACTGACCAATATTGCAACTATAGCTAAACCCACATATTTAGCCTGAACTGCTGCCAAAATAATTAATAACTTGCTCCAGAAACCGCTTAACGGAGGAATTCCGGATATTGACATTGAACCTATCAAACTGGTGTGCCCTGTTATGATTAGACGATTATTTAATCCCCCCATCTCGTCTAAATTTCTGGTATCTGCAGAATACTCCACTGCACCTGAATTTAAGAAAAGTAAAGATTTAAAAACCGCATGGTTTATCAAATGAAATAGTCCTGCAAAAATTGCAAGTGGAGTTTGTATTCCAATAGCAAAGATTATATAACCTATCTGGCTTATGCTTGAATAGGCAAGCATTCTTTTCATATCCTTTTGCCCAATAGCTAAGAATGCACCCATAATCATAGAAATAATCCCCAAAATTATAAGTATTGAAAGAATAGTCTTATCTGTTCCAATTACATTAAAGAATATCCTTATCAACGCATAGACTCCCAATACTTTTATTAACACACCAGAGAGCATCGCTGAGATTGGCGCAGGCGCTGAGGGATGTGCATCAGGAAGCCATGCATGAAAAGGAATCAAGGCCGCTTTTAAGCCAAAGCCCATAATAAATAATACAATAATGAATTTTAGTATTCTAGAAGAGCTCTGTAATTTTGCTATTTCAAGAGAGATATCTGCCATATTAAGTGTAGCTGCTATGCTATAAAGAAGTGCTATCCCAAGCAATATAAAACTTGAGGCAACTGAGCCCATTATTGCGTATTTAAAAGAGGCTTCCAACTCTTCCTCCTCTGTCCCAAAGGCAACAAGGGCGTAGCTGGATATAGAGGCTATCTCTAAAAAAACAAATAGATTAAACAAATCACCTGTGACTACAATACCATTCATCCCAGCGAGCATCAGGAAAAATAAGACATAGAACTTCCACTTGTCAGTATAACGTTCCATATAACTTACAGAATATATAGCGACCAGGAAACTTACTAAATTCAAGGTAACTAGCATAAAACTTGTTAAACCATCCAAAACCATACATATGCCAATTGGCGGAACCCATCCGCCTACCTTATATACAATAACCTCCATATTAGAAGTTAAGAATACTGAAAATAATGAGAATAAGAATAAAGAGCCTGTGCAGATAAAACCAAGGCTATCAGGAATAGCTTTCATCCTTTTTCCTAAAAGGGATATCAAGAAAGCACCTCCAAGAGGAATTACAACGAAAAGTGGTAGTATATACATAAAATTAATATCTTATCCCTTAAGTCTTTTTATCTTTGTTATATCAAATGTGCCGTATTTCTCGTACAACCTCATGGCAATAGCAACTATAAGGGCTGTAACCGCAAGCCCTATAACTATCGCAGTTAAAACAAGCGCCTGCGGAATTGGGTCTACCATATTTTTTATCTCCTGAGTACTTGATAAAATAGGCGCACGTCCCTTATGGCGATACCCTATCAACACAAAAAACAAATTAACCGCATAGTCAATTATACCCAAGCCTATTATAATCTTAATAAGATTTCTTTTTCGTAAGACGCAATAAAGCCCAACACAAAAAAGCGCCAAGCACAAAAAATATGTAATCATTTCATTCTTTCTTTTCCGGAAGCCTGAACAAAATCAAAACCAAAAATATAGCAAATAGCCCTGCGCCTACCTTTAGGCATATGGCAATATTACATAGGGGAATTATGCCCGCACTAAAAAGATTAAATGGTTTTCCTTTGCTAATGAAGAAATTGTAGAAGAAATATCCACCTAAGAAACCTAGTGTTGCAATGGTTAAAAACATAATAGCCCCGAGACTTTCTAATAATGAGGCTTTAGATTCCGAGAGCTTCCTGAGTGCAAAGTCCTTGCCAAAGGCGAGCGTAAGATGGATAAATGAAAGTGCAATAATTACCCCGCCTGCAAAACCCCCGCCAGGGCTTAAATGACCATGTAAAACTATATATATTCCAAAAAGTAAAATTAACCCAACGGTAAGCCGTGTAACCACCTTCACTATTAATGTCATACCTGGATTAGGTTTTAAGGTATTCTGGTTTTTAGGTATTAAGGGATTCATTTCGAAATTCTCTTTTTAGATATAAAAGAATTCAATTGAGGTAATAGATTTTCTAATCTTTCTAAGAATTTCTCATAATCTTGCGATTTAATTAATTTTCTGTTAATAGCGCGGCGGAGCCAATATTCTGTTTCTTCTAAAGATGCCCGAGCATAATAATAAAAATTCAGACCTTCTTTTAAATGATAACGAGAGTACCCTTCTGTTATGTTAGCACCAATAGAATCAGAAGCGCAAATTAACTGCTTGCCAATAGTGTCTTTTGCAAAATAGCTCCAGTTAATTACGATTTCCCAGATATCATCTGCAATTTTTTCTGCCTGGTTTAATATCCTTAAATCTTTAGCTCTCTCAAACATTCTCTTAATCTCCCATCTATCTTAACACCTCAGCACCTAAACACCTTAATACCTCCAACACTTAAACACCTTAATACCTAAACACCTTAACACCTATTTAATTCTCCCTTTTTTTCTTATAACAGTCAAAACTCCTATAACCGCTGTAAACAAAACGGTTGCCTCTCCTAAGGTATCATATCCACGAAAATCCAATATAACTGCTGCAACTATATTGGCTGCTCCAGTTTTAGAAAGTCCATCTTTTACATAATTTGCTGCTACCCTCATAATAGGACTGCCGAATGAGGGAATTTCTTTTAGAGAAAAAAAGGCTATAGCTAAAAACAATAAAATAAAAATAAGCGTACTTACTGTGTTAAACATCCACCTGCCGTCTCTTACAAGTGGCAAGTCTTTTCTAATAGTTGAACGAATTAGTATTATCACGCACAAAATTTCAACCACCAACTGCGTTATGGCTAAGTCAGGCGCCTTAAGGATTAAAAACGCCACAGATAACCCAAGGCCTACCGCACCAACCGCAATAACAGAAGAAAGTAGGTCTTTTATTTCTACCGCCATTATGGCCCCTATAATCATTAAAACTAAAAGTATATTTAGATCTAACATTTTTAGTAAATTATAAAAAATAAGACTATCATTCCCAAAAGACACCAGACCAGATATGTGGGCAAAATCCCGTTATGAAGATGTTGAAGTAAGCGAGTGAAATTAAAAACTATTCCCTTTGCCTGTTCATATATATCAAAATATCCTTCCTGGGCTTTCTGGTATATTTGTTTAAACCCGGCTAAGTCTTTCACTGTATTGTAAAACTCTGTTCCTGTAGGTCTAAATTCCTGCGGTATTATTTCACCACCCACATAACTGTTATCCTGGCGTGTGTTCTTTTTTAGATCCCCCAACCAGAGGATAACAAGTCCTACTACAATACCGACAATTATCAAAAGGGTAGCTAAGTTAGATGTCCATATTCCCAGGAAAGCAGTTTCCTTTACTGAGGGTAAAATAAAATATCTAAGCGGTATCTGGCTTGCAAATACTCCAAATATAATGCAAATAATTGCCAGGATTAACATAGGAAGCCGCATAAGAAAATTAACCTCGTCAATTTTAGCTGACAGTTGACTGCTCGCAGTTGACCGAGAACTCTTTTGTCCTAAAAATGTAGCGTGAAGTAATTTTAAGAAACTTGCCAGGGTCAGTGCCGAGCCAAACATGGCTGATATTAAACAAAGTAAACTCGTAACGCGTAACGAGTAACTCGTAGCGTGTAGTTGACTTATAAGTCCTTGATAAATCATCCACTTTGATACAAACCCGTTAAACGGTGGAACTCCTGATATAGAAAGACTAGCTATAAGAGCACAAAAAAATGTAACCGGCATAGCCTTTGATAAACCACCGAGTTTATCAAGTTCCAGGGTTTGCCTTTTACTCTCAACCGCACCACCTATCAAAAACAAATCTGATTTATAAATTGCATTATTCAGCATATGAAATAATCCCCCTGCTATTCCAACTGGATTTCCTGTTCCTATTCCCATAACCATATAACCCACCTGGGATACTGCATGATAACCCAAAAGTTTCTTATAATTATGCTGAATAAGCGCCATCATTACTGCGGCCAAGATTGTAATGGCACCTATGATTAATAAGAACTGGTTAATAAAGGTGGTCAAAACAAACAACTCAGTAGAAATCCTAAATAAAAGATATATACCGAGCAATTTATCAAGGGAGGCAGGTAAGAGTGCGCTAACGGGTATAGGTGCACTCTCTGCTACATCAGGAATCCATGTATGCAGCGGCATTGCCCCTGCCTTGGCAAAAGCAGTAATAGCCAGACATAAAAATGCTATTACTGTCAACTGCGAGCTGTCAACAGTCAACTGAATTTTGTCCATATCCAATGTCCCGGTAAGATAATAGACAATTCCTATTCCTAATAGCATAAGAGAATCTGAACCACCTACGATTATTAATGTCTTCTTAGCCGTTGTGCTTGAATTTTTGTCACCCATATTTATTAACAGATAAAGGGTGAGTCCCAAAAATCCCCATAATACTAAAAGGACCAGCAAATTATTAGTAAAAATAGTTCCTATAGAGGCTGCTATAGTTAAAATTACATAGATGTAATACTGAAAAAGTTGTGGCCTGTTCTTCATAAACCCCAGTGAATATACAATGGTAAGTAGCCCGAATATCCCTATAGAAACCGCAACAAAACTACTTAAAATATCTATACGCCACATAATTTAACCTAGGTACGCGTAACAAGTAATGCGTAATAAAAGGTCTAATTACTCGTTACTGTTTTTTGTCAACTCCCTCTTTAACCTAACCGTTTTCTCCTGCGAAAGCTTAACAAGGTCCCAGCCGTTCATAATCTTTTTATCTGTCTTTTTTTCTATTACGGCTGTTCTTTCCGTGCAACAATAACAAGGGTCAACTGCAGCTAAAGTTATCGCCGCATCTGAAATCGTTCCCTTTACCGCAGCAACCTTATTTGAGGCAACATTCATATAGCTGGGCGCTCTTATCTTATGCCTTATGGGAGAATTAGTCCCATCAGAGCGCACATAATGGAAGCATTCGCCCCTAGGTGCCTCAATATGACCAATGCCCTCCCCAGATGGTATCTCCTTTACATCTGCATCAATAGGACCATCCGGCATCCTATCAAGGCACTGCTCTATAATCCTGATAGACTCATACATCTCAAGCACTCTTACCACAAGCTTTGCGAATATATCGCCTTCTTTTTGCGTTATGACTTTCCACTCTATCTTATCATAGGCTCCATAAGGGTCGTCTTTTCTTATATCAATAGAAATCCCTGATGCCCTTGCTGTAGGACCCACAACACAATAGTCTATCGCCTCTTCCCTTGTAAGAATGCCCACGCCCTTTGTCCTTGCTTGTATAACAGGATCATCCATAACAGCACCCTTAAACATATCTAATACAGGTATAAGGTCTTTTATCATCTTCTTTATTTGTGGCATATCTTCTTCTTTTATGTCTCTCCTTACCCCACCAGGCGTCATCATTGCATAATGCTGCCTGTTTCCTGTGATTAACTCAAGGATATCCAGAACCGGCTCCCTATATTTCCAGGACCACATCCAAACTGTATTATACCCGATAAAATGACCTGCTAAGCCCAGCCAAAGAAGATGACTATGAAGCCTCTCAAGTTCAGCTATTATCGTCCTTATAAATAATGCCCTTTGGGGCACCTCTATCTTTGCCAAATCCTCAATCGCGTTCACATAGGCAAAGGGGTGAGAATTAGAGCATATGCCACATATCCTTTCAACCAGAAATGTCACTTGGTCAAAGTGCTTTGACTCGGAGAGTTTCTCTATCCCCCTGTGCATATATCCAATTACTATATCTATATCCACAACCTTCTCGCCCTCTACATAGAGTTTGAAAAATTCCGGCTCTTCCTGTAATGGGTGATAGGGACCTATTGGGACTATTACTTTATGTGACATATTATTATCGTGTTACTTGCGTTGATAGAGTTGCTTGGGTTGCTTGAGTTTTAAACTCAACAACTCTAGTGAACTCTATGAACTCTATAACTACTTTTTCTCCTTTCTTAAGGGATGGAAGTCTTCTGGTAGTTCCTCGTCTAAGAGTAATCTCTTCAAATTCGGATGCCCTATAAAATTAATGCCGAGCATCTCCCACATCTCTCTCTCAATCCATTCTGCACCCTTAATCATATTTGCTAAAGATTCAATATGAGGATCCTTTTTATCCTTAAGTAGGGTCTTTAGAGTTAACATCTCTCCAGTAGAATCCAGGGAAAAATGATATAAAATCTCTATA
>VGKN01000036.1 GCA_016867055.1 Candidatus Omnitrophota bacterium | reverse complement strand
GCTTATTCTGAGATTGTCTTCGATGGTTATAAATCCAAGAGCCTTCTTGAATTTGAGGGTGCCAAAGATTGTGTTATAGAGTTTCATTCTTTATCCAAGACATACAATATGACAGGCTGGAGATGTGGCTGGGCATGTGGGAATAACCAGTTTGTCAACTTACTAAGAAGAGTAAAGTCCAACATTGATTCGGGTATCTTTCAGGCTGTACAAATAGCCGGAGCCTCGGCCCTAAGAGGCGATGATACACACATAAAAAGGATGTGTGATTTATACCAAGAACGTAGGGATATTTTAATTAAGGGGCTTAAGTCTATAGGATTAAGATTTAAAATTCCTAAGGCTACATTTTATATTTGGGTGAAGGTGCCAAAAGGCGAAGATTCGTCAGGTTTTACTAAGTTGTTATTAGAAAAAGCAAATATTGTTGTTACCCCGGGAGTGGGTTTTGGTAAATATGGGGAGGGATATTTCCGCATAGCATTAACAATTTCAAAGGAAAGAATACAAGAAGCCATAGAAAGATTAAAAATGATTATCTGAGTATTATAAAATTTATATATGTATTTAAGGAAAAAAAAAGAAAGGGTAAGGGTTTTCTTGGGTATAGGCACAAACTTAGGAAACAGGTATAAAAATATAAAAAAGGCTATAATTTTACTTAAGAAGATGCCGGATACAATAGTTAAAAAAATATCCGGACTATACGAAACTATTCCAATGGGTGGACCAAAACAGAAAAATTTCATTAATGGGGTAATAAAAATAGAAACACGACTTCCACCTTTAAAACTCTTAAAATACTTAAAAAATATAGAAAAAGTCCTTGGTAGAAAAAAAATGGTTAAAAATGGTCCACGCCCGATAGACCTTGATATTTTATTCTATGGGGATGAAGTGATTAATTCAAAAAAACTAAAGATTCCGCATTCACGTATGTTTGAGAGGGAATTTGTGTTAAAACCACTGAGAGACATTATATGAAGGTTATTAAAGATATAACTAATATGTCAGAATGGTCAAGATTTCAGAAAAAAAATGGAAAAAAAATTGGTTTTATTCCTACAATGGGGTATCTTCATAAGGGACATCTTTCTTTGGCTAGAAAGGCAAAAAAGGAATGCGACGTCGTTGTTATGAGTATATTCGTCAATCCAATTCAGTTTGGACCTAAAGAAGATTTCAAAAGATATCCAAGAGATTTTGAGAGAGATTGTAATCTGGCAAAATCTATTGGGGTAGATTTAATTTTCTATCCTGAGGCAAAAAAAATGTACCCCAAAAATTTTCTAACATACATAAATGCAGAAGAATTAACCGAAACTCTCTGCGGGAAATCGCGCCCCACCCATTTTAAAGGAGTTACTACCGTTGTTGCAAAATTGTTCAATATTGTTCAGCCAGATATTGCATACTTTGGACAAAAAGACGCCCAGCAGGCAATTATTATAAAAAAGATGGTAGAAGATTTGAACTTTCCATTAAAGATTAAGATTATGCCGACTATAAGAGAGAAGGATGGGCTTGCTATGAGCTCAAGAAACGCCTATCTTTCTAAAACCGAAAGGAAAGATGCAACTATTATTTACGAAGCGCTCAGATCAGCCAAGAAATTAATTTTATCTGGAGAATTAAATACGGATGTGGTAAAATCCTATATCAAAAAGTTGCTTGGAAAAAAGAAATCCATCAAAATAGATTACATTGAGATAGTTGACGCAAAGAATCTCAAGAAACTAAAAAAATTTTCCAGAAAAGCATTAATTGCAATTGCAGTATTTTTAGGGAAAACAAGATTAATCGATAATATTACCGTAATTGTATAGATTATGTTAAGGATAATATGTAAATCAAAGATACATAATGCTACTGTCACGGATGCGAATTTAAGATACACTGGTTCAATAACAATTGACGAAAAACTCCTTGAAGAAGCTAATATCTTTAAAGGAGAAAAGGTTCAAATAGTAAACCTAAACAATGGCTCTAGAATTGAAACATATGTTATGGCAGGTAAAAAAGGTTCTGGTACAATTTGTATGAACGGAGCTGCTGCAAGATGGGCTCAGGTTGGAGATAATGTAATAATAATCTCATATTGCATTATGAATGAAGACGAGATTAATAATTTTAAACCCAAGGCTGTGTTTGTTGGCAAAAAAAATAGAATTATAAAAATAAAATGATATCCCTAAAGGAAGATAAAGAAAAAAAATATATAGAGGAATTAAAAAAGAAGATTCTGAGGCTTAAAAAAATCCGAAATGCTGTAATAATAGTTCATAATTATCAAAGGGACGAGATACAGGACATAGCCGATATAAGCGGAGATTCCCTTGCCCTATCACAGGCTGCAGTAAGAACAGATGCAAAGGTTATTGCGTTCTGCGGTGTTCATTTTATGGCAGAAAGTGCTTCTATATTGAATCCTGACAAAACGGTTCTCCTGCCTGTTATTGAGGCAGGTTGCCCAATGGCAGATATGATTACACCCGAAAAACTGTATGCTAAAAAACTTGAGTATCCTGATGCTGCGGTAGTTTGTTATGTAAACTCCTCTGCAGAGATAAAGGCGGAAAGCGATATATGCTGTACATCCAGCAATGCGATAGAGATAGTCAAATCTCTTAAGAATAAGAGAATAATATTTGTGCCTGACAGAAATCTTGCCCGATATGTACAATCCCAGATTCCTGAAAAAGAGATAATTCCTTGGAATGGTTTCTGCCCCACACATATAAGGCTCCAGGAAGAAGAGGTTACTTTGGCAAAGCGCCTTTATCCAGAGGCTGAGTTTATTGCTCATCCAGAATGTCAACCTGATGTTCTTAGCCTTGCTGACCATATATGCTCTACGGGTGGAATGTTTACCTATGTAAAAAAATCTCTAAAAAAAGAATTTATAATTGGAACTGAAAGTGGAATGCTTTATAAATTAAAAAAGGAAAATCCTCAAAAAAGGTTCTATCTTCCCACAGCACATCTCATATGCCCGAGTATGAAGTTAACCACCCTTGGATGGGTTGCCCATGCTCTTGAGTATATGATTAATGAGATTAAGGTAAGTGATGAGATAAGAAAAAAAGCAAAGCGTTCTTTAGATAAAATGCTTGAAATTTCAGGCGAAAAAAAATGGATGGCTGTGAGCGGTTACTAAAACTTTTGAAAAATGAAGAAGATAAAAATTGGACTAATTGGATATGGCGCAATTGGAAAGGTTATTAGCAAAACTATTAAAACAAGGTTTTCCGATAAGGCAATTTTATATGCGGTAAGTGAACTCAATAATAAAAAAATCAAAGAAGTTAAAAGAAATTTTAAATCTAATTTAAAAATCTTAGATATAAATACCCTCATAAAAAAATCAGACCTTGTGGTAGAAGCAGCTAACCCTTTTATTGCAAGGGAGGTAGTAAATAAGGCACTGAGTTTGGGAAAAGATGTTATGGTTTTAAGTAGTGGTGGAGTTATTAAAGATTACATAAAATTTGCGCATCTGGCAAAAAAAAATAGATGCAGGTTGTATCTTGTAAGCGGTGCTCTCTCTGGAATAGACGCTCTTAAGGCCGCCTCTTTCGGAAGGATTAAAAAAATAACCTTAACATCAAAAAAACCGGTTAAGGCACTTTTAGATGCGCCATATATAAAAGAAAAAGGAATAAATTTAAAAGATATAAGGAATGAAGAAACAATCTTTGAGGGCTCGGTTAAAGAGGCAATAAAGGGTTTTCCTAAAAATATTAATGTTTCTGCAACGGTAAGTCTTGCCACCCTAATGAAGGAAAAGATCAGGGTAAGGATATTAGCTTCCCCATTGTATAAATTTAATACCCATGAACTTTTGGTTGAGGGAGATTTTGGAAAAATACTAAGTAGGGTGGAAAGTAAACCCTCGCAGGATAATCCTAGGACATCTCAGATTGCCATATTATCTGCTTTGGCAACCTTAAGAGATATATTGGGTTATATAAGGGTAGGTACATAAATGAAGGACTGTATAAATCTTAAAAAAAATATGCAGGTCTGTAACTGCACATTTGAGCCATGCGAGCGAAAGGGAAGATGTTGTGAGTGCATAGCCTATCATAGATCGCTAAGGCAGTTTCCAGGTTGTTTTTTTCCAAGTAGATATGAAAAGACATATGATAGGTCACTGGACAATCTACTTTTGGCTTACAAGCAATAAAATTTGTGTTTAAATAAACTCTCACAATTAAAAAATAAGGAGGTGAGAAATTAAATGGCAGAAAAGGTTGCAAAGGCTGGCATCAAACGGGAAAATGGCTATCTTTATTACCTCGACAAGCAGGGCGACATCTCGAGGGCAAAGATGGCAAGAGGTGGAAAGAAGGGAGGAAATCCTACCAAGGTTACAAAACTTGGGGTAAAAAGAGCGGAGGGATACCTCTACTTCATAGATAAGCAAGGAGATGTCTCAAGAGTAAAGATGGCACGCAAGAAAAAGAAGAGATAATATTCAATAGAAAAAATTTGAGCCCCCTGATTTCAGTTTTTTGGGGGCTTAAATTTTTATACTTTTTGAGAAATAATGAATCAAAAAGAATACATAATAATAAAAGGGGCCAGAGAACATAATCTAAAAGGTATAAGCCTTAAAATACCAAAGAATTCCCTCATAGTTATTACAGGAATAAGCGGTTCCGGAAAAAGTTCGCTTGCTTTTGATACAATCTATGCTGAGGGACAGAGGCGCTATGTTGAAAGTCTGTCAAGTTATGCAAGACAGTTTATGGAACAACTACAAAAGCCCGATTATGAGTATATGGAAGGCTTATCACCTGCTATTGCAATAGAACAGCGCACAGCGGGTTCAAATCCTCGCTCAACGGTTGCAACGCAAACTGAAATATATGATTATTTACGCCTTTTATTTGCAAGGATAGGAATCCCGCACTGCTTTAAATGTGGTAAAAAAATTACACCGCAAACCTCGCAGGAGATTGTTAACAAGATTATAGCTTTACCTTCTGGTACCAAACTTATAATATTTGCACCCCTCGTAAGATTCAAGAAAGGTGAATTCCAAACAGTTTTTGAGAATGCAAGAAAGGAAGGTTTTGTAAGAGTAAGGGTAGATGGAAAATTGTATGAGTTGTCAGAGGATATATACTTGGAAAAAAACAGAAGGCATACAATTGAGGTAGTTGTTGATAGACTCATTTTACAGACAGATATCAAAAACCGCCTCAGCGATTCCATTGAAGTAGCCCTAAAGGTTACAAATGGTATTGTAACCGTCCAGGACGTTGATAAAAAAATTGAGTATTTTTTCAATGAACAATACGCCTGTATAGATTGTGGTGTAAACTTTGAGGAACTCTCTCCGAGGATATTCTCTTTTAATAACCCTTACGGTGCGTGTCAAACTTGTTTAGGGCTAGGCACAAGGATGAAAATAGACCCGGATCTTGTTGTACCCGATAAAACAAAATCGTTGGGAGAGGGAGCTATAGAGCCATGGAGAAAAACAGGCAAGGCGCTAGTGATATATTATAGAAGACTGTTACGAGAACTTTCTCAGACATATAACTTCAGCCTTAACACACCTTTTAACAAACTGGATAAAAAAATAAGAGATATTATATTGTATGGTTCAAACAATTTTTATAATGGCTCTTTTGAAGGGGTAATTCCCAATCTTGAAAGAAGATTTGATGAGACAAAAAGTGACTATGTAAAAGCAGAGATTCATAAATATATGAGTATGCTTGCATGTCCTGCCTGTAAGGGTGCAAGGCTTAGGCCGGAGAGTCTTTCAGTAAAGATAGTAGGAAAAAATATAAGCGAGGTAACCAAATTAACTGCTGAAGAAGCATTTATTTTTTTTAATGACCTCTCTCTTACCGAAACCGAATTTAAAATAGCATACCAAATTTTAAGGGAGATTAAACTCAGACTTAACTTTATGAGAGATGTAGGGATTGGTTATCTTACGCTAAACAGGCAGAGCCTCACCCTTTCGGGTGGTGAGGGACAAAGAATAAGGCTTGCAACCCAGATTGGCTCAGGGCTTACAGGCGTTCTCTATGTATTGGATGAGCCCAGCATAGGCCTTCACCAGAGAGACAATACGAAACTCCTTGCAACATTAAAGGCACTTCGTGACCTTGGAAACACATTAATAGTGGTAGAGCATGATGAGGCTACAATCAGGAGTGCAGATTATATCATAGACCTTGGTCCGGGAGCAGGAAAACATGGGGGTGAAGTAGTTTCCTGTGGCAGTCTAAACGAAGTGCTTAAATCAAAGATTTCTCTCACAGCCAAATATCTTAAAGGCGAACTAAGTATAAATTTGCCCGTTAGGCGAAAGTTATGTAACAAAAATTTTTTGGTGATTAAAGAAGCGGGTGAACATAATTTAAAAAATATAGACGTAAGAATTCCCTTAGGTATGTTTGTCTGCATAACAGGGGTTTCTGGCTCCGGTAAGAGTACACTTGTTTATGAGATTTTATATCGGGCATTAGCGCAGAAATTTTACAAATCCAGGATAAAACCTGGAAAATTTAGAGAGATAATTGGGCATCAATTTATAGACAAGGTGATAGTAATAGACCAATCACCTATTGGCAGAACCCCTCGCTCTAATCCCGCTACTTATACAGAGACATTTAATTATATAAGAGAACTATTTTCAAGAACAAAAGAATCAAGGATAAGAGGATATAAACCTGGAAGGTTCAGCTTTAATGTCAAGGGTGGAAGGTGTGAAGCCTGTAAAGGTGATGGCGTCAAGCGCATAGAGATGCATTTTCTTCCAGATATCTTTGTAAGATGTGAAGTATGTAAAGGCAAAAGATTTAACGAGCAAACCCTTGAAGTAAAATATAAAGGGAAATCAATTGCTGATGTACTTGAGATGACAGTAGAGGATGCTCTTCTTTTGTTTGAAGATATTCCAAAGATAAAACATAAACTCAAGGTTATATACGATGTTGGCTTAGGATATATTGAATTAGGACAGAATGCAACAACCCTATCTGGAGGAGAGGCACAGCGCATAAAACTGTCTGCAGAGTTAAGCCACCGCGCAACAGGTAAAACGTTATATATTCTCGATGAACCAACCACCGGACTGCATTTTGCAGATATAGAAAAACTCCTTAAGATTTTGCAAGCCCTTACAGATGCAGGAAACACAGTTTTGGTAATCGAACATAATCTTGATGTTATAAAGTGCGCAGACTATATCATAGATTTAGGACCAGAGGGAGGCTCTAACGGTGGATATATAGTGGCAGAAGGAACTCCTGAAGAAATTTTGCAAAACCTTAAATCTTATACTGGCCAGTATCTTAAAAAGGTATTGAATATAAAGTTTAAAAGTGATAAAATTTTGTATTTGAAATAAAAACTAAATGATTAAAAATCTCTGTATAATTACTTTACTTTGTATATGCTTCTTTCTATTTAATGACCGATGTTCATTTTCTGAAAACAGTGAAACAGAGGATTTTATAGTTATAAAGAAATCTTTTGAGGATGGTTTCTACAAAATCTCAGCAAATCAGCTAAATGACTTTATAAAGAAGTATCCAAAATCAGACAAAATACCTGAGGCCCATCTGCTCCTGGGTATATCTTTTTACCATCTTGAAAAATATGACAGGGCAGCTTTTGAACTTGAATATCTAATTAACTCTGCTAGTGGTAGTTTTTACGAGGATGAAATTCTGTATTGGTTTGGTGAGATATATCTTAAGAGGTTGGATTTTCAGGCTTCCTTAGAATCTTTCCAGACACTTATTGACAAATTTCCTAATTCAAAATTTCTAAAACATGCCTATTATTCAAAAGGCTTCTGCCTGTTTAATCAAAGAGATTATACTAGAGCACTCGAGGTATTTGAGGAATTTTTGAAAATCTTTCCCGATAGTCCGCTTTTACAGGATGTAAAATTTATGCGTGCAGAGTCTCTTTTTAACTTAAAACGCTATGAGGAGTCTCTAAATAAATTTGATGAATTTGCGGGAGAATTTCCTGTAAGTAAATATACCTTACAATGTTATCTGAGGAAGGGTGATATATATCACAATACAGGAAAATATGAAATGGCGCGGTCATTTTACCAGAAGGTTATTTCTACTCAACCAAGGACTCGCTTTGTTATGTATGCCACCTATGGATTGGCTCAAACTTATTTTAAACAAAAAAAATACAAAGAGGCCTTGGTTCATTTTGAGACTGTAAAGGAATATTTTTACAAAGAACCTATAGCAATCTCTGCACTATTTTCAATAGCACAATGCCTTGATAATCTAAGAGATTACGAAAGGGCGATTGAGATTTATAGTGAGATTATCTCAAGATATCCAAGCAGCGAATTTGCAGATGACGCTTTTTTTTGGAAAGCAAACTGTTATTTTGAAATGAAAAGATACGAAGACAGTATAGCTGTATATAACGAGGCGATAATAAAATTTCCAAACAGCGACCTTATTGACGATATGTACTATAATGTTGCCTGGTCATACTTGAAATTAAAAGATTACAAAGAAGCGATAAACTCTTTTAACTCGGTCTTAAACAAGTCTAACGATGATTTATTTAAAATAGGAGCGCTCTGTAGAATTGGAGATATATACCTTGAAATACAAAAATTTAGCGATGCCTT
The DNA here is from genome assembly GCA_016867055.1 of Candidatus Omnitrophota bacterium. The sequence goes on along the minus strand of VGKN01000036.1, from coordinate 1,071 downwards.
AGAAGCGTATGACCGCGCCTTAAAAGAGTATGCCTCCAATCCTTACAGCGATTATGCCCAATATCAACTTGGTATTTCACTTTTAAAATTAAATAGAGTAGATTCGGCAATTTTAGCATTTTCAAGTCTTATTTCAAATTTCCCAAATAGCAAATTAAAAGACGAGGCCCATTTCCAGTTGGGGCAGCTTTACTTGGCTAAAGGAAATACCGTTCAGGCAAAATCGGAATTTAAAAAAATAATAGACAATCTTACAGAAAATCCCATAAAAAAAGACGCATATTTCGCAAATGGCATATGCCTTTATAATGAAAAGGACTACCAGGGTGCGATAAAGATATTCAAACAAATAATAAAGGATTATCCTGATGAATCAATCTCAGATAAGGCAAGATATCAACTAATTTATTGCTATATCCAGGCAAATCTTGAGAAAGAGGTTTTATCTGAACTTAAAGAGATGGTTTCTAAAAATCCAAATAATCCTATATGTGCAGATACATATTTCCTATTGGGTGAATATTTTCTTAGTATTAACAAATTTGATAAGTCAGAGGAATTTTTTTCTAAATTGGTTTTGAATTTTCCCAACCATGAACTCATAGATAAGGCTTTATACTGGACCGGGGTCAGTTTATATAAAGCAGGGAAATCTAATCTATCAATTAAAAAATTTGAAACAGTTTATCATAATTATCCAAAAAGTATTTTTGTGGCAGATGCTATGTTGATGGCAGGAGAAATCCTTGCCTCAAAAGGAAAGTTTGAATCTGCTATAGAAAGATTTGATGATGTTATAACAAAGTTTGCAAATACAAATTATGTTTTTTTGGCATATAAGAAAAAGGCTGAGATTCTAAAATCTACCGGTAAACCAGACTTAGCGATTGGATACTTCCGCAAGACACTTGGGTCATTAGGGAAAGACGTAGATGCAGAAACGCAATTTATGATAGGCGAGTGCTATGAAGATACGGTTAATTATGATGAAGCAGTAAAAGAATATCTGAGGGTGTCCTATCTATACACTGAATCTAATTACTGGGTTATAAAATCAATGTTCAGAGCAGC
>VGKN01000035.1 GCA_016867055.1 Candidatus Omnitrophota bacterium | reverse complement strand
TATCAAAACTATAGGCATCTTTCATTATAAATTCCCTGCTTCTTATCACCCCAAAACGAGGGCGTAGCTCATCTCTAAACTTTGTCTGAATCTGATATAAAATCAGAGGAAGTTGCTTATAGGAGTGCACTTCATTTCTAACAAGTTCTGTAATTACCTCCTCGTGGGTAGGGCCTAGCACCATCTCCTTCTTGTGTCTGTCAATGAACTTTATCATATCTTCTCCGAGGTCATTATAACGGCCGGATTTATGCCATAATTCAACCGGTTGAAGTGCCGGAAGCAGCAGCTCTTGAGCATCTACCTTGTCCATTTCTTCTCTAACAATAGCCTCTGCCTTTTTTAACGCCCTAAACCCTAGAGGTAGATATGAATAAATTCCTGAGGCAAGTTTTCTTATCAGCCCCGCCCTTATCATAAGTTTATGGCCTGTAGTTTCGGTATCAGCGGGGTCTTCCTTTAACGTGGGTATTAGAATATTAGACCACCTCATCCTTTATTTCCTTTATAAGCGTATCTATAAGCTCTGTTTCTTTTACCTTCTTAATAAGCATACCCTTTTTAAATAAGGCGCCAAATCTATTTCCACCAGCAATTCCTATATCCGCATCCTTTGCCTCACCGGGTCCGTTTACAATGCACCCCATTATGGCAACCTTAATGGGAGGCTTCTTTCCATTTAAGGGAATTTTATCCAAAACCTCCTTAACCTTTTTTGTTATCCTGTTTATATCAATCTGGCATCTTCCGCAGGTGGGGCAGGATATAACCTCATGAGAGAAGCGCCTTATCCTCAAGGAGGATAATATCTCCCTCGCAACTATTACCTCCTGTTCTGGCGTATCGGTTAAAGAAACCCTTATAGTATCTCCTATTCCCTCCAAAAGAAGAGTACCTATTCCTATTGAAGATTTTATTATAGAAGAAGGCGTAAAGCCGGTTGCAGTCACTCCGAGATGGAACGGATAACCACATCTTTTACTCATAGTTCTATAGGCCCTGATAGTAGTCAAAACATCCGAGGCTTTAAGAGATACAATTAGTTCATAAAATTTTTGTTTTTCAAAAATCTTTATATAGTTTAAGGCGGTATTCACCATAGCCAATGCAGGGTCCTCTTTGTGGGGTTTAGTACTATCCCCCTCAGGCATCGAGCCTGAGTTTATACCTACTCTTATGGAGATGCCTTTTTTTACAGCAAATTTCAATATCTCTTTGAGTGAATGTCCGTCTTTGATATTTCCGGGGTTAAGCCTTATACAATCAGAGCCGCCTTTTATTGCCTCAATAGCCAGAATGGGACTAAAGTGAATATCTGCCTCAAGGGGTATGGCTATCTCTCTTTTAATATCTTTAATTGCCTTAGCTGCCCTTAGGTCTAAAACTGCCACCCTTATCAGTTCACATCCAATCTTAGCAAGTTTGTTTATCTGATTGACTGTTGAGGTAATATCTCTTGTATCAGTTTTTGTCATTGATTGTATAGAAACGGGATAATCTGAGCCACAAAAGAGACTGCCTATTCTTACCTGACTTGTTTTTCTTCTTTTTATCTCATTATACATTTTTCAATTAGTGTTTTAAAAGATATTTATGCTGTAAATTTAGTAAGTCATTATAACTTACGTAGAATAACAATAATATCAGAAGTGCAAAACCTGCTATATTTATAACCCTTTTAAAGCGTGGGCTAATCCGTATCTTAAAAATGCTTTCAACAGAAAGCATCAGAAGATGAGCTCCATCACAGGCGGGAATTGGAAATGCATTAATTATAGCCAGGTTTATATTTATTATAGCAAAAAATAATAGAGTATATAAAAAGCCTGTCTTTGCCACTTCGCCCGTTAGGTCCACTATCCCTATGGGACCTATAAGCGCCTTTAGAGATACCCTTCTTAAAATAAGGCTACAGATTCCCTCCATCACCTTAAAGGCTATCTTGAAGGTAAGTATTGCTCCGCCAAATACATATTCATATAATCTCATTCCCTCTTTTGAAAACACAGTAGTCTCGGCTATACCCACTCCTATCTGAGCTCTGTTTTCCTTCGGGTTAAATCTGGGAATTACTGCTATCTTAAGCACTGCCTCTTTTCTCTTAATCTGTAAGAGAATTTCTCTATCCGCATTCCTTGAGATAAACTCAATGAGGGCTTTTGATGATATAATCTTGTTCTCATTTGCCTTTAAGATAAGGTCTCCACTTTTTATACCCGATATAAAGGCGGGTGAGTTCTCCATAACGTTTGCAACTAATACAATAGAACTTGGCTTTCCGGCAAATACAACCACAAGCGACAGGATTAATATGCAGATTAAAAACTGTAGCAACACTCCACCTCCAAATACCGATGCCTTTTTAAGAGGTGCTATCTCATCAAGTCTCTTCAGATTCCACTTGCTCGATTCATCTAAATCCTTCTCATCGCTATTGTCTCCTTCCTCCCCAAGCAATTTTACATAACCTCCTATCAAGGGAAATAGGTTTAATCTATATTGCGTTTCCCTTTTCTTTACAGAAATTATCTTTGGACCCCAACCGATTGCAAATTGAAGAACGCTCACATGCCAAAGCTTTGCAAATATAAAATGTCCAAGCTCGTGGATAAATATAACAAAACCGACTATTATTATTGCAACAAGTAATCCCATAATTATTTTAAAAGCTCTCTTACCCTGTTTCGGGCAAATCTATCTGCTTGGAGTATTTCATCAATGTTTGGCTCTTTTTTTATCCTATGGGAATTTAAAACCCTTTCTATGTGTCTGGGTATATCTGGGAGGCTTATTTTTCCATTCAAAAAGGCATAAACGAGCTCTTCGTTCGCTCCGTTTAAAACACAAGGCGCAGTCCCACCCCTTGAGAGTGCCTCATAGGCTAAATTAAGGCAGGGGAATTTTTTAAAATCTGGTTTTTTAAATGTCAATGTCTTGACCTTCGCTAAGTCAAGGTAGCCATTATGCGAAGGAAGTCTCTGGGGATAGGTAAGGGCATACTGTATGGGGAGTGTCATATCGGTAAGCCCGAGCTGTGCAATTATTGAACCATCTACAAACTCCACCATAGAATGCACAACCGCCTCTGGGTGAATCAGAACCTCTATATTCTTAGCATTCATCCCAAACAGCCAATGCGCTTCAATAACCTCAAGTCCTTTATTCATAAGGGTTGCGGAGTCAATAGAGATTTTTTTACCCATCTTCCACTTCGGATGATTGAGGCATCCTCTGGCTTAATCTTTTGAAAATTACGCCTTAAGATACCATCTAAAGGACCTCCTGAGCCTGTAATTATCAATTTTTTGATACCCTTGGTAACCGAGGAGTCAAGGCATTGGAATATAGCACTGTGTTCGCTATCAATCGGTATTATCTGGGAGTTAGTTTCTCTCATAAGAGAGGTTATAAGCTCCCCTGCCATTACAAGAGATTCCTTGTTAGCGAGAGCAACCTTTTTTGAGAGTTTAATGACCTCTAATAACGGCATTAAAGCAGAACTACCTGCTATTGCAACTACAACTATATCGGATTCCTCATATGTAGCTACTCTTATGATACCCTCTAAACCAGAGAATAGCTTGGTATTTGTGCGGTTTATTCTCTTCTTTAAGATATCAAATTTTGTCTTTTCTTTAACTGCAGCTACATCGGGTTTAAATATCTCTATCTGCTTAATCAAAAGCTCTATATTTGAATCACAGCTCAAGCCTACAATCCTAAATTGTTCGCTTAGTCTTGATATAACCTCCAGGGTCTTTGTGCCAATACTACCTGTAGAACCCAAAACAACTATATTTTTCATAATAGCATCCTGATATAGAAATAAAACACTGGGGTGGTAAAAAGAAGACTATCTATCAAATCCAGAATTCCTCCAAGGCCGGGCAATATCGTATTTGAATCCTTTGAACTACAGTCTCTTTTTATCAAAGACTCTGACAAATCACCAATCTGAGCCAATATACCAAGCAGAATACCAAGGGTTATAAGATGAAAATAACTCATAGACGGCAAAAAGGTCTTGCTAATAAGTGAGCCTATTAGGCTGAATATGAATCCGCCCATAGCTCCTTCTATAGATTTCTTTGGGCTTATTCTTGGTATAAGAAAATGCCTGCCAAATCTTGAACCTATCAGATAGGCACCTATATCACCTAACTTTGAAACCAGAAGTAAAAATCCTACAAGTTTACTTCCCTCCGGCAACGTTATATCTGTTATAAGCCTAATCTTAATAATAAAACTAAAAAACCAACTTATATACAATATACCAAAAAACGTTATTGATACCGCAGAGAGCGCATCTATTGAACTCCTTCTCATAAACTGTAACAAAAAGAGTAAAAGACATAAAGCCACCATAAAAGCCAATTCCCACTTCTCTGTGGGTTCAAATCTAAAGTAGATAGAAATAGGTATACATATGCCAACTATAATCCCAAAGGGTTTATAGATAGGAATACCTTTCTTTTGGACAAGACTAAAAAATTCATAGAGACCTAATCCTATTATTAGAGTGCTAACTAATACAAATACCCAATCAGGCAGGAAAAATATTGTTATAACCGCAATAGATATAAGTATCACTGAACTAATAAATCTCTTTATCAATTATCTAATACCCCCGAAACGCCTTTCCCTCTTTTGATATTCATATATAGCCTTTTCTAAATCTCTTTTTTTAAAATCAGGCCAGTATTTTTTTGTAATATAAATTTCCGAATAGGATATCTGCCATAATAGAAAATTGCTGATTCGTATCTCTCCAGAGGTTCTTATCAGAAGGTCAGGGTCAGGTATACCTGACGTATAAAGATAACCTTCAAAAACTCCTTCATCTATCTCCTCGGGTTTCAATTTATTTTTTAAGACTTCATCTATAATGGTTTTTACTGCATCTACAATCTCAAATCTACCGCCATAATTCAAAGCCAAATTTAACATAAGCGTCTTATTGTCTTGTGTCGTAAGTTCAATTTCTTTGAGTTTTTGAGATATCCTTTCCGGAAGTTCGTTAATCCTTCCTATTATTCTAAGTCTAATATCATTCTTTATCAGGTTATCGGTTTCCTTCCTTAAAAATTCTTCAAGTAAGCGCATAAGCATATTAATCTCTATCCTTGGTCTCTTCCAGTTCTCAACTGAAAAGGCATATAGCGTAAGAATCCTTATATTTAGTCCTATGCAGGCTTTTACTATTTCCTTAACCCGCTCTATACCAGCCCTGTGACCTCTAATACGCGGCAAGCCCTGTTTCTTTGCCCACCTGCCATTCCCATCCATTATTATTGCTATATGCTTAGGAATATTATTCTTGTCTAGCATGCTAATAATAAAAATAATTTTAACGTACTTATTATAAATTATTTGAGCAGTGTGCATAATCAGGTTAAGTCTCTCGGTTTATGGTAAGGAGGCCCGTATCGTCTGACGGATACGTTGTTCGGCTAATAAGACTTAAAACGTAACCTAAGACGCCTAACGAAACAGGTATCGTTACCCTAACCCTTGGACGATAAACAAGATTGAATTATGCACACCCTTCAATTATTTGTGTACCCTATAATCTATATCCGGAAAGATGTTGTCTTTGTATTCAATATCGCTTAAAAATGCCTCGTCAATACTATTTGATTTTATCCCATCATATAGCCTTGTAAATCTCAACATATGGTCTTTCGTCCGCCTTACAGCATAACCAACCACAGTTTTTGTCTTCATAATAAACGCCCAGTCGCTACTCTGTGCAAGCAAGAGCTCCCTCAATGCCTGATTTAAAGCCCTTCTTATTAGGCCGTTGGAGTCTGGGTATAGATTTACAAGCTCTGTCATCTTCTCCGAGGCTTTATGAAGATGCCTGTAAATCCAATCATTTGAACCTTCAAGCCATACCTCATTATAACCCTTCCAGCCCCAACTTGACATTGAAGGTGTAATAACCTGGTTTTTGGGATATTGCTCGAGATATTCAGAGGCGGTTATTAACCTAATTGCCTTCTGATCATAGGCAATCTTTCTGATTAAAAAATCAAGCCACTGGGGTCCCTCATACCACCAGTGACCAAACAGTTCTGCATCATAGGGCGCTACAATTATTGGCCTTTTATGCATAAAATCAAATAGAAATTCCGCCTGCTTTTCCCGATTAAACATAAAATTACCTGCATGCTCTGCTGCTTTTTCTTGCGCTCTCGTAGGTATATAAGGTTCTTTGCAATCTGTATCACCTGTAATTCTGTAATATTTTATGCCTGTGTTTATTCTTATCCCGTCTTTATGTATATATGGCTTTACATATTCATATTCCAAATCAAAACCTATATCTCTATAGAATTCTCTATAATAGTAATCTCCCGGATAACCCTCCTCGGCAGACCATACCTGTTTTGAAGACTCGAGGTCCCTTCCAAATGCAGCCACTCCGCTCTTACAATATATAGGGGCATATACCCCATATTTCGGCCGTGGAGAGCCATGAAGTATGCCATGGGCATCTGTAAAGAAATACCTTATCCTTGCCTCTCTTAATATCTCATCGTCAGATGGATTGTATCCACATTCAGGAAGCCATATCCCTTTGGGGCTTCTTCCAAATACCCTCTTATAATGTTCCGCAGCAACAAATACTTGAGCCCTCGCAGAGGGTCTGGTTACCTCCATAAGCGGCAGATATCCGTGCGTTGCACCACAGGTTATTATCTCAAGCCTGCCGGCGTCCTGCAGATTTCTAAATGCATTTATCAAATCCTTCTTGTATACATCCACAAAGATTCTACGGGCATCTATGAAACGTTTATGATACATAAGCGCAAGGGTATGAAACTCGGATAAAAAAGTGGTTCTATAAACCTCTTTGTCGGCAAGTTCAATAAGTTTTTCTATATGTCTTATGTATCTTGACTGAAGCAACTCATCTTGAAGCATACTGATAAGGGTGGGGCTTAGGGACATTGTTATTCTAAAATCAACCTTGTCCTCAGTTAATTTATTGAAGACTTTTATAAGCGGGATATAGGTCTCGGTGATAGCCTCGTAAAGCCAATCTTCTTCTAAAAAATCCTCATGCTCAGGATGCCGAACATATGGAAGGTGCGAATGCAGAACTAAACAGAGATATCCTTTTAACATCGCTAAGGTCAAAAGAAAGGCTTATTCGGTATGTTTGGAAACCACAGGGGTTATAGTTCTTGAATCTTTCTCATCATTGGAAGTTGCCTTTACAGGAATGGCCTGCCTTCCTTCAGGAAGGGCAAATCTAAGGGAAAATGAGCCATCCTTGTTAAGTTTTATCGGTCTATTTCTAACTATGACCTTAGCATCTGGCTCTGTGGCTCCATAGACTATCAATTCAGTATTTACCGAAAGCCAGAAGCCTCTTTCCCTTGGAAGCTGTCTTCTTACAGGGCTTGCCAGAGAGCTTATGGCTCCGGATGCAAGATGCATCTTAAGTCTTTCCTTGGCCAGTTTCTTTAACCCAACAGGGCTAGCGCCAAGTTTTAACCCTCCAGATAAGGCATAAAGTTTTTCAAAATCACTTGGCAATATCATCCACTCCTCATCTGTTATCCAGCTCGGCGTTTCTCTCGGGGTGGATACTACGTTTGAGCGCGCAAGCATTATGAACTCACCCTCAGCCGTTAAGATTCCAATGTCAATACAGTAAAACCTATCGGACCTGCTAACGTTTATATACCAGTTGGATGCCCCGAGGGTAATATCTATATCAAAGAAACTATTGGCATTTCGCCCATTAAAATTTATACTAGTAACATCATACACTCTCAGGATACACCTTGAGTTATCTATTTTATTCCCAAGATTCTGCCTGACCAAATCCAATTTTTCCTTGGTTATCTCCCAATACACGTGTATCCACCATGGGTCACGGCTCATGGCAACTATTTTATTATCATTGTATCCCTTAGGCAACTCTTGGGGTTTGGGCTCATATACTGGCTGAAAGGGTTCTTTTGGGTAATATTGCATCTCTTTAACAGGTGTTTCTATCTTTGCCTCAGTAATAACCCTTTTAATCTCCTCATCTGGTTTAAATTTAATCTTTGCAATTACAGGCTTTGGCAGAGATACCTTTTTGACTTTTTTAACAGATTTTTCTTTCAAAGGCTTTGACCTTTTTTTAATAACTGCCTTGGTTTTCTTTTTTAGACTTTCAACAAGTTTGGTAATTTTACGTTTTACATTTTTTACCTTATTCTTTTTTTTCCTTACCATCTTAAACCCTCCCATTTACATAACCATTTTATTTTTAGACAGTTATATCTATTAAAATTCCTAAAGACTTACAGTACTTTGTTAAAAAATATTTTTGTTTCTGATTATTTTCAAAAACTGTCTTTATGTAACTTGTAGAAAATCATAACTTACGTAATTTCAATGCCTTAGGTTAATTTTTCACTTGCGTAATCTCTCTAATTCCTTGTAGAATATAGTCTTGTAGACAAATAAAATCTCTACAAGGAGGCTGAGGGATGAGCAGATTTTACGCAAATGTAAGTATTATAAATAAGTTCTGTGAATATTTCAAAAACTCTTTTTCAAAGAAACAGTTTGCTGTCTTTACTGCATTACTCTACGCTCTCATCAATGAGTATAAACGCCTTAATATCTCCTCACTTGCTCAGGCACTCCAGGTGGATTATGAAAAACTTCAATATTTCCTCGCTGATTCCAAATGGAGTTACCTTGCGCTTAATGAGAAACGCCTTGAGTTACTTAGGGGTCAAAGAACGACCGGCTTTTCCAAAGACGGACTACTTATCATTGATGATACGGGTGTCTTAAAACCGTATGCCCAAAAAACAGAAGGGGCTAAATATCAACATTGCCCTGTCTTAGGAGAAGAGGCTGTCTGCAATGTGGCCGTAGCCAGCTGCTTTAGCGTTAACGACCGCTATATACCATTAGAACTTAAATTCTACAGGACGCAGGACGAATTTATCCTGGGCAAAAATGACCCTGACTTTAAATCCAAACTCGAGCTTGCCAAAGAACTCATTGAGGATGCGGTAAATAAAAGAATTCCCTTTAGCTATTGTCTATTTGACACCTGGTATTCAGCAAGTGATGTATTATCTTTTATCTATGAGAGAGAACTCTTTTTTATCTGTGAAGTCAAGTCTAACCGCAAAGTCTACTTCCGTAATCCTGAGGCTAAGAAGAGTTACTTTATGCCGCAGGATGAGCTGGCTACGCTCATCAAAAAACATTTCTGGCATAAGGTAAAATCTTTTAGGCATAGAGGCGACCTCTTAAGCGTGTACTCCTTCACATCCAGGCTCAAGAGCGCTGATTTTCCAGTTAAGGTCTTTGTGGTTTTCAACAATGCCTCAGGGGAAATCCGTAGCATCATCAGCAATGACCTTACTCTCTCAGAGAAAAAGGCAACCTTAACTTACTTTGAGCGGTGGAAGATTGAGCGGTTGTTCAGGGAATTAAAGGATAGCCTCTATTTTGACCACTACCAAGTGCGCCACAAGCTTAAGATTATGCGTTATTGGATGCTGGTTATCTTAGCCTGGACACTTATCTACTGGATTAGGCAGAACGGCTATCTCTATCGCTCTATTTCCTCCAGTCTCAAAGGCAAGACTATCAACGAGTGCAAACAGGCGCTCTTGAAATTAATCCTTTTTTCTTCCTATCAGGCATTGAGAAAGAACAATACAAATATAGCTTTAACCCCATTAGGCGATTTTTAACAAAGTACTAGACTTACTTAATAAAGTAGGGTAATATTAATACACCATAATTTTATATATGTCAAGTGTTTAATTGGAAGGGGTACTTTGTTGACATTTACAATTTAATTATTTAAAATAACCTTAAAAACTTTATCTATTATTAAAATG
>VGKN01000034.1 GCA_016867055.1 Candidatus Omnitrophota bacterium | reverse complement strand
TGCACATAGTCAAATCAATTGTTAGGGTGCTTAGGTTAAACGAAGATTTAGCCGAGACAATAGCTCTGGCCCATGATATAGGTCATCCTCCATTCGGCCACGCAGGAGAGGAGGCACTGCATAGTATAATGAAGGACCACGGTGGTTTTAATCATAATATCCAGGGTTTGAGGGTTGTGGACCTATTGGAGGAGAGATATCCAAACTTCAAGGGTTTGAATCTTAGTTGGGAGGTGAGAGAGGGTATAGCAAAACATATCACTTCGCTTAATCAGTACAGCCTTGTTAATATTCAACTTGAACCAGATAGCTTGCCAACCTTAGAAGCGCAGGTGGTTGATATAGCAGATGAGATTGCTTACGATACCCATGACTTAGATGATGGTATAACATCTAACTTGATTGATGATAAGGAATTGGAAAAAGTTGAACTATGGCACCGAATATCCACCGGATTTACTTCTAAAAACCTAAATTTAAGCAAGGAGATTATGAAATATCAAATTATAAGAGTTCTAATAGATATTCAAGTCAGGGATTTGATTAACAATTCTGAGCAGAATATAAAAAATTTCAACATTAAAACTATTGAGGATGTAAGGAAATGTAAGAATAGACTCATTTCATTTAGCGACAAGATGAAGGAAGAGAAGAAGCCGCTGAAAGAATTCCTGACGAAAAATTTATACAATCATTACAAAGTGGTAAGGATGTCCGACAAAGCAAAAAGATTTATAAAAGAACTGTTTGAGATATATATTTCAAAACCTGAACAGCTTCCATATAGTACACAAAAGAGGATTAATCTAGAGGGGTCTTATAGGGCTGTTTGTGATTATATCGCGGGCATGACAGATAGGTATGCCTTGGAAGAGTATAAAAAATTATTTGATCCCCTCGTTAAGGTATAGTTATGTCAAGGAATTATCAGAAAGATTTCTTTAAGAAATTCACAGATAATAACCTTTGGAAAAAGCAGAAGGAAAAATTTAAAATTTTATTTGGTAATTTAAGTTGGTTTTTATTTAGCGTAAATTCAAAATCCAATTTTAAACTTATAGAATGTGACAAATCCTGTCAGGAAGGTTTAACCAAAGATTGTTTAAAGATTTTTTTAGATTCTGGGGATAGAAAGAATCTAAATATAATTATAAAGCAGTTAAGATGTCATTATAAAAATAAGGGATGTATGCTCTTTCCAATTGTTAGAGGAGGTAGAACCTATGGTGCGATAGGGATTTGTAATGTCAAGAAAGAGGCCGAAAAGCAAATCTCCATTTTTTTGCCGATGCTTATTGATTTTTTGATAGATAATATACAAAAGGAACTGGAACTCACAAAAATTTGTAATACCATAAGACCTCGGGCAGTAGCACTTTCAACAGTCCATACCTTACACAGATTAATCAGTTCAACCTTAGACCTCGAAGAACTTCTGCCAAGGATAGCAAGATTCTGTATACAAATACTGCGGGCAAATGCCTCATCCATAATGCTTATGAATAAAGCGAAAACAAAATTGATTAAAAAGGTCTGCGTCGGAGTTTTTCCAAGAAGATTTTTTCCAGATTATATAAGGGTCGGCAAAGGAATTCAGGGAAGGGTTGCTAAGTATGCTACACCTATGCTCAAAAAGCAAATTATCTCGGTTCCATTATTAGAAGAGGAGGTTGTAGGCGTAATAACTGTTTTTAAAAAAAATGGCAAAGTTAATTTTACAAATTTTGATTTAGAGATATTAAACACCCTTGCAGAGCAGGTTGTTATTGCTATCAGAAATGCTCAACTTTTTTTAAATCAGGAAAAGATTATTCTGGGCGCTATTAAGTCGTTGGTTAGAATGTTAGAGTTCAAATCGCCGTATAAATATACTCATTCTCCTTTTTATGTAAATAGTGTTCTTTTAATAGCAAAAGAATTAGGTATATCAAAAGAGGAGTTGAGGAATTTACATTATGCTGCTCTGCTTCCGGATGCAGGAAAATTTACCCTCCCCGAGGATATACTAAAGAAGAGAACCCCCTTGACAAAAAAAGAATTTGAAATTGTAAAACAACATCCTATAAGATTAGCTGAAATGGTTAACTCCCTAGAGATATTAAAACCAGTTATCCCTATAATACTACATCATCATGAAAGATATGATGGGACAGGATATCCTTCAAGATTAAAAGGCGATAAAATACCTATCGGCGCAAGGATAATAGCAGTTGCTGATGCCTTTGAAGCTATGATCGGCAAGAGGCCTTACAGAAAGACAAAAACTCTTAAAGAAGCATTAATAGAACTGGCTAAATATAGCGGAACTCAATTTGATCCAAAGGTTGTGAATGCATTTATAAAATTATTTAAAGAAAAAAGATATGAGAAAAAAATTACCAAGTCAAGAGATTAATTTACGTAGAGTTATAAAGAGTAATATTGATTATAAGATTCTTAATTTTTTTCACAACAGTCCAAGCAGCATTGATACAGCAAGGGGTATCTCCACATGGATAAACGAAAAAAGAGAGGATACAAAGAAATCTCTTGATAAACTTGCAAAATTTAAAATTTTGCTCTCACTTAAAAATCGGTTTGTTGTAGGCTATTCATATACCCAAGATGTAAATATTGTTAAGAAGATAAACAGGTTTTTAGGGAATAACAAGTCTAATTTTAATAAATTGAAAGAATGAAAGGGTTCTGCCTTTTGTCAGTTGGTATATCTATTCTAATTTTTGGATGTGCAACACAAAGCGCTATATTGTATGAAAGGAAATCAAAGCAGCAGATCTCTCTAAAAGAAGACATTAAGACTATACCATATATCTCTCTACAGCCGGAATCAATTAACCTTGTAAAAGATGACATAGAGGTCTTTATCAAATATACCTCAAAAGAATACCTCGATAAATATTTCAAAAATAAAGAACTCTTCGGTAAAGAAAGTGGCCTCAATCCATATATTCCTGGGACGTTGGTTTTTTATGTAAAGATATCAAATAAAAATAGAGAGAAGATAAAATTCGACCCAAATGAATTTGTGATGTTGGATGATAATAATAGTCAGTATTCCTATCTTAGCCCGGAATATATAATTGACCTTTATACGGCAAAAAGACCCATATATTCTTTCAGCAAAACTACCGCTGAAAATGCTCCTGGTCTTTATGGAGCCCCCCTAAAATTTGCTGGAGAGGTGGCAAGCGGTCCCCTAAGAAGAAGGCTATTTCTTTTGAAATCTGTAACACTTACAGGTGGATATATTTTTAACGATGTAATATATGATGGCTATATCGCCTTTCCTATACCTAATATGAAGAGCAGTAAGATTAAGATTGTAATGCCGAATATTCAAAGGAATTTCTCTCCGAATAACGAGGCTACCAATTCGTTGGATTTTGATTTTGAATTTGAGATTACAAGAAAATGATAAAGAGAAACATAGCTAATCCCAATTATTTTACAATTGCTTTTATACAAAACAATTTTAACCAATTGTGCTCAAGGAGCACTATTTATGGGAGGTTAAAATGTTTAAAGAGTCTGAACAATCACAGCTAGAATTTTTTAAGGATATAAGACGTCCTCAAAAGAGGAACTTATTTTTTAAAAAGAAATTGGGTTTTCAAAGACACGCTATAACCCTTTTAGTATATTATGAAAATCTTATATTGTTTGCTATAGCATTTATTCTAATTTTGATAGTTACATTTTCTATTGGAATAGAACGTGGGAAGAAATTACAAATGTCTATACAGAGCTTTAATAGACCAAGTGCTTCACCTATCCAGAAAAATATCACACAGCCCCTTCTTGAGCAAAAGACTTATACAAAACAGATGGAGGTTAAAAAGACATCTGATGTGGTTAATATCCAAGGCACTATTACAACATTGAAAAAATCAACGTCAGAAAGGGCCATACCATTTGGTACTTACCTTATACAAGTAGCAACTTATACCAATAAAAAACTTGCCGAGAAAGAAAAGGAGAATTTATTAAAAATTGGCGTGAATAGTTTTGTGGTTGTCTCTGGTAAGTTCTATCAGGTAAAGGCAGGCCCATTTAATAATAAGGAGGATGCCTTAAATTTACAAAAGCGCTTAAAAAGGTTTTACAGAGACTGTTATATTCGTAGACAATCCTCTACTTAATTAAAAACCCTAACAAAAAGGAGGACATTTATGATTACTGAGATTGGAATTGTAGCAGGTGAGATATGGCATTATTTAGATGAGCATGGCGAGAGCATGTTATCTGTTATGCTCAAGGGCATAGAAAGAGAAAGAGATATAACATTGATGAGTCTCGGTTGGCTTGGAAGAGAAGGACATGTTTTGCTAAAACAGGAAGGTTTAGACTATAGGATAGCCCTTAGAAGAACAGCAACGCCATAAAATTGAGCATAATGCTATTGTATATCATCACTTCTTAGACTACATAAACAAGGGTTAATTAATTTACCAATTTTAAAAATTTTAAGATTTGACTCTCCAGGATTTAACCTCTGACCCCCTAGGATTTTATCAATTTATTTCAAAGTTTATTTCTCAAAAACAAATTCTTTTCTTACTTCAAATGATGAATTGCGAACCAGATTGTCTCACATATTATTAGGTTTGCTTTTTATAAACATCAAAAGACTTTTAAATTAAAGGAGGACTCTTATGGGTTATATAATAGTTTTTATAACAACATCTACGTTTGAAGAAGCAGACCTAATTGCATCACATTTAGTTAATGAAAAAATAGCAGCATGCACAAATATAATTTCAAATATCCAATCGGTCTTCAGATGGAAGGGGAAGGTAGAGAGAGCAAGGGAATATCTTTTGATTGTAAAGTCTAAGAAAAATTTGCTCAAGGAGTTAATAAAGATTGTTAAGAATCTTCATAGTTATGAGGTTCCTGAAATCATAGCTATTCAGGCGGTAGGTGGAAATAGAGATTTTTTAAATTGGATTGAAAAATCGGTTAAAACCTTATAATATTAATAAAAATTTTTAGAGGTTCCTCTTCAAAATTTTATATTACTTCACTAAATAAGAAAGTGATGAGAGCTATGAATTTAAAAGATATATTTATAACGAATTGCAGAATTTTATGTACCCCCTAATATAGCACAGGCGATTTCTTTTATAAGTACTCAAAAGAAGCCAATTTCTTGTTAAGAGAAAGATTAAGAGAAAGATTATCTAAGAGAAGTCAGGCTATAAGGTACTGCATAGAATTGGATTTATCGATACTCACCAGAAATCCGAAATGTTAAAATGAGCAATAATGATACTAATAGGGAAGATAAATTAAAAATCCTTGAGAGGGCCTTAGATACATTCAATAGGATACTTGAGAGATGTTGGCTTTGCCCAAGGAAATGTGGGGTAAATCGTTTAAACGGTGAAAAGGGATTTTGTAAATCAGCAAAGGAGATTTATATCTCAAGTTTTGGTCCACACTTTGGTGAGGAAAAAGTTCTTGTCGGAAGATTTGGCTCTGGAACAATTTTCTTTACTGGTTGCAATTTAGGTTGTGTGTACTGCCAGAATTATACAATAAGTCAGTTATATGAGGGTTATAGAATCAGCGAGAGAGAACTTGCTGATATTATGCTTTCTCTTCAGCAGAAAGGGTGCCACAATATAAATTTAGTCACCCCTACTCATCTTGTCCCGCAGATAATGAGGGCGTTATATTATGCCATAAAAGAAGGACTTACTGTCCCACTTGTTTTTAATTGCGGTGGCTATGAATCATTGTCTATTATACAAATGCTCAAGGGTATTATAGACATTTATATGCCAGATATAAAATATTGGGAGAGTTCAGCATCAGAACAATTTTCAAACGCTAAAGATTATCCGTTGATAGCAAAGACAGCAGTAAAAGAAATGTATAATCAAGTAGGAGATTTGCTTATAGACAAGGAGGGGGTAGCTTATAAAGGGCTTTTGATAAGACATCTTGTACTACCAAATAACTTAGCAGGTTCAAAAGAAATTTTAGAATTTATTTCTACCCACATATCTAAATATTCATTCATAAACATAATGGATCAATATAGACCTTGTTTTGAGGCTTTTAAGTATCCCCAGCTCTCACGGTCTATAACAATCGAGGAATATAAAAGAGTTATTGAGCTTGCGCACTCATATGGTTTAAAAAGGGGATTTTTATGATTTTAAAAGCACCCTTGATATTTGTTTATATTACTGTTATAATTATTTTGTCAGATGTTTTATACGCGGAGGAGAAAGAGATCATAAAGTTACCCGATGTTAAATTTGATAGTAAAATTTCTTTAGAAGAAGCTATTAGGTCAAGGAGGTCTATAAGGAACTTTGAGGAAAGGGAACTCAGTTTAGAGCAAATAGGAAAATTGCTCTGGGCTGCTTCAGGGATAACCGACAATAGTTTAAAGCTGAGGAGTGCTCCCTCGGCGGGCGCTCTTTATCCATTGGAGATATATATAGTTAAAAAGGATGGGCTTTTTCATTACGAGCCTTATATTCACAGCCTTAGGCTTATAAGGGAAGGCGATTTAAGACGCAAACTTTGTGAATCAGCTTTGAATCAGACTTCCATTGAGAAAGCACCACTTTCAATAATTATACTATGTGACTATAAGAGAACAACAATAAGATATGGTAACAGGGGAATCCAGTATGTGCATATTGAGGCAGGCCACGTTGCACAGAATATTCATCTTGAAGCAGTATCTTTAGGGCTTGGTTCTGTTCCTATAGGAGCATTTCAGGATGATAGAGTAAAAGAAATACTGGGGTTACAAAAATTTGAGGTTTTATATATAATCCCGGTGGGCTATCCAGAGAGTTAAATCCCACACCTCCTCCTAAAAGAGGAGACTTTGGGGAAAAATTTATCAATTATACCATTCGCCCCCCTGCTTTCTTGCGAAAGTCTCCAGAAGGGGACGAAAGCAAGAAGGGGACCTTACAAGGTGCGTGGTAAATGTCAAACAAACTGTGGATTAGATATGGGTTTTAGATTAGAATTTGTAAGAACATTGGCTTTTAAGTTTGTAAGTTTTACTACATTGGTTATTGCTCTTATCGTTATTTTTTTTAGTTGGTATCTTATAAGAAATGAGCGTAAACTTCTTAACGATGAGTTAATAAGGAGGGGGGTTTCAATAACTAAATCAATTGCAACAAATTGCCAATATGGTGTTTATACCGAGAATTATGAAATTTTAAACAATTTTATAATTAATGCAATGTCTGAGAAGGACGTTGTGTATGCCTTTATAGCGAACAAAGATGGGGTAATACTTACACATAGCGATCCAGTTAAAATAGGTTCAACATTTAATTTTGAAAGAGAAATCGGAGATGTCAAAATAAAAAAGCCCCTCGGGCTTAAAAACCAAAATATTTATGATATATCTATGCATATAAAATTAGATGTTGGGAAACTAAAAAGTGATTCAGGAATAAGTAAATTTACGATACAAGATTTATTAGATAGAGGCATACGGATTAAAGATGAGCTTCTTGGTTTTGTGAGTGTTGGTATTTCTGATAGTTATTTAGAAGAGAACTTTATAAGAATAAAAAGAAATATAATTACATTTACTCTGATTACGATAATTGTTGGAATAGTACTAAGTATATTATTTGCAGATAAAATTGTAAGGCCTGTGAAGGAACTATCAAGAGTAGCATCCGCTATCGCACGGGGTGACCTTGAGCAACGCGTTAGTTATTTTTCTGATGACGAGATGGGTGATTTGGCAGTAATTTTTAATAAAATGAGTGAGGATTTAAAAGTATCTAGGGAAGAGATAGAGAATTACAGCAAGAACCTTGAAAATATGGTTCATGAAAGGACTCAGGAATTAGAAGAGACAAACAAGGAGTTGCAGGGGACAAAAGAACTATATAGAAAACTCTCCGTAATAGATGGATTAACAGGTATATATAACCGCAGATATTTTGAAGAGGTTTTGAACAAGGAGTTTGAACGGGTGAAGAGATACTCAAGGCCCATATCGCTTTTAATGATAGACCTTGACCACTTTAAAAAAATTAATGATACATATGGACATCCTGCAGGAGACTATATATTAAAAGAGCTTTCTAATGTGCTTTCAAAATTTGTTAGGACAGTTGATTTTGTTGCTAGATATGGCGGAGAAGAATTTTGTGTAATCTTGTTTGAAACAGAAAGGAAGGATGCTATTAGATTATCTGAGAGGCTTGTTAAGTTAATTGACCAAAAAAAGTTTCCCGCATTTGGGAATCTACCCGAGTTGCATCTTACTATAAGTATTGGCATTGCAACATATCCGGAAGATGCAAAGACGAGAGAGGGGTTAATTAAAAAGGCGGATGAGGCATTGTATCAAGCAAAGATTTTAGGTAGAAACAGATTTTACTTTTTTATAAATGAACAGATAATATAATAAATATGGCAAGGGTTCTTCTTGTAAGTAATGAGTCATTAATCTCTGATTTATTAAATGAGGTGTTGAGTAAAGATAAACATATACTAAAGACCTTTGTTTATGGTAAGGAGACCTTAGAAGAACTTATTCGAGAAGATTTTGATATTATTTTAATAGATATGGAACTTGAAGATATGAACGCCTATGCTTTTATGGAGGAGTTTAGAAAAGGAAAAAGCAATCCTATATTAATTCCTATTATCAAGTCTTCCTCCGAGGAAGCTATCAAAGAGGTGCTAAGGCTTGGTGCATTTGATTACATACCAAAGCCTATTGATAAAGGTAGGCTTTATTTTTCTATTCATAATGCCTTGGAATCAAAACGCCTCAATGAGGATTATACAATACAAATAGGAAAATTGAGAGAGCATATATCTAAACTGGAGCTTATGCTTCACGAGAAAGAAAAGGTGTTATTTATTATCAACAATATAAGTAAAGAGATTTCAAAAAGTTTTGATCTGGATGACATTGTTAAAGCCATAGTAGACAATATCTACACAGCCCTTGAGATAGAAATCTGCTCAATTCTCCTTTTGGATGACTCAGGGAATCTTTATATAAAATATGCCATTGGTCTTGACCCAGAGATAATTTCCTCAACTAAAATAGCGAAGGGCGAAGGTATCTCTGGTTGGGTCTTAGAGCATAAGAAAGCAATTTTTGTTGATGATATAGAACGAGATAATCGTTTTGCCAAGAAAAGTGATGAGCGGTATTATACAAAATCTTTTATAAGCGTTCCTCTTTATACAAAAATAGGACCGATCGGGGTTTTAAATATAAATAATAAGCGCTCAAAAGAGAGATTTTCAATTGAGGACCTTAGACTGTTACAAGAGATTGCCATGGAAGCTTCTATCGCGATAGAAAAGGCAAAGTTATATAAAAGTCTACAAGAGCTTTATATCACCGCAGTAAAATCCTTGGTATATGCAATAGACATGCGTGACCATTATACCCATAGTCATTCGGAATTAGTAGCGAAGTATGCTGTAGCGATTTCTAAAGGGTTAGATCTTGAGGAGTATGAAGCTAAAATTATAGAACAAGCTGCCCAACTTCATGACATAGGAAAAATAGGCATAAGAGATTCAATTTTAAACAAACCAGGACCTTTAACAAAAGAAGAATTTGAAGAGATGAAGCTCCACTCTACAAAAGGAGCCGAGATAATTGAACCTCTTGAATTTCTTCAAGAGGTCGCAAAGATAGTAAGGCAAATCCATGAAAGGTATGATGGTAAGGGATATCCCGATGGGCTTAAGGGCGAAGATATAACAATAGGTGCTCGTATTATTGCTGTCAGCGATGCCTTTGATACAATGTGTTCCGAGAGGATTTACAGGAAGAGAAAATTGACGATGGAAGAGGCTATTGTGGAGCTTAAGAAAAATAGTGGAACACAATTTGATCCAAAGATTGTAGAGGTTTTTTTAA
>VGKN01000033.1 GCA_016867055.1 Candidatus Omnitrophota bacterium | reverse complement strand
AAATATCTCAAAAAAACTACATTTTCTTTACATAGATACAGGGGCAATGTATAGAGCTATTACATTGAGGGCACTGGAAAAAGATGTCAATCTTAATAATACGCGGGTATTGACAGATATTGCGAGGTACTCAAGGATTGAGTTAAGTGCAAATAGCAGTGGTACACAGAGGATATTTCTGGACGGTAAAGATGTTACGTATAAAATAAGAACACCACAGTTAACCAAATGTGTTTCGTATATTGCAAGGGTAAAGGGTATAAGGGAATATATGGTTAAACTCCAGAGAAGGCTTGCTAAAGAAACCAATAGCGTTCTTGAGGGGAGGGATATCGGAACGGTGGTATTTCCTGATGCAAATATAAAGTTTTATCTGGACGCCTCATTTAAAGAACGAGCCAAAAGAAGATTTAAAGAACTCAAGACTCACAACCCACACATTAAACTAAGGGATGTTGAAGAGGATGTAGAGGTGAGGGATAGAAGGGATTTAACTAGAAGATACGCCCCTTTAAAAAAGGCAAGGGACGCTATTTACGTGGATACCACCAATCTTAGCATAAGAGAGGTTACTGATAGGCTACTTGGTATTATAAACCCCAAACTCCACCTTTTTAGGCGCGGTATTGGCTGTAAAGTGCTTCATGAAAAATCCAGAGGTATTCCTCTCCATCGTCACCCGACTTGCCGTCAGGCAGGCGGATGAGGTTTTATGCAGGGTTATGAGTAAACCCCGCACATCGTCCTTTAGAACGAGGCTTTGGGGAAAAATTTATCGGCTACAGCCTTCATCCTCCTGCTTTCTTGCGAAAGTCCCCAAAGGGAACGAAAGCAAGAAGGGGGCTTTACGAGGTACGGGCTAAACAGTGATGTTAAATATTATCTATATCTTTTCCCGTTTTATATGTTTTATTTTAGTCAGGGTATTTTTTAGATTAAAGGTATTTTATAGATATAGAATTCCAAGAAAAGGTGCGCTTATAATAGCAAGTAATCATGCAAGTTTCTTAGACCCTGTTATTCTGGGAGTTGTCTCTCCAAGGGTACTTAATTTTATAGCAAGGGATGACCTTTTTTTAAACAGATTTTTTGGCACTATGATAAGCTTTATGGGAGCATTTCCGATTAAGAGAGAAGGTGGTTCTTCAGGTGCATTTAAAGAAGCGCTAAAGAGATTAAAAGAACAAAAGGCATTGGTTATATTTCCAGAAGGCACCAGAACCAAAAATGGTTCTTTAGGCAAAGCCCATTCAGGGGTTGGGTTTCTCGCAGCGAGGTCTGAGGGTATAGTTATCCCTGTTTACATAGATGGTTCAGATAGCGCACTTCCAAGAAGACGCCTATTTATAAGGTTTAAGCCCATAAAGGTATATTTTGGAAAACCATTGGGATATAAAGATACTACTAAAATAGAACGTCGAGATGCTTACCAGACATTTTCGGACCTTGTTATGGAGAATATCCTTGTTTTAAAGTCAAATGTTTAAGAATTGATGTTTAGATGCTAACGATAAAGATTGCAAAGAATTCTGGGTTTTGTTTTGGCGTAAGGCGTGCGGTAGATATGACAGCAAAGGAATTGGAGTCTAAGGGCGATGGTTTGATATATTCTATAGGACATATCATTCATAACAGAGATGTGGTTAAGGAACTTTCTCAAAAAGGATTAAGGGTGGTTGAGGGTTTAGAGGGGATTGAAAATGGCACACTTATAATCCGATGCCATGGTCTTTCAGATTCGGTAATTGAAGGGGCAAAGAATAAAGGTTTAAGGCTTGTGGATACGACTTGTCCATATGTTATGAACTCGCACCGTATAGCAAATCGCCTATTGAGCGAGGGATATCATATAATCGTTGTTGGAGATAAGGACCATCCGGAAATACAGGCATTATACGACAAGGGAAACGTAACTATTGTAGACGAAAATACAGACCTAAGCCTCTTTTATATAAAATCCAAAAAAGTAGGACTTATTGCCCAGACCACACTTCCCTATAACTTTTATAAAAAGGTTATAAGGTCTCTCTTAAAAAAAGATTTTGGAGAACTGCGTATCTTTAACACAATATGTAATGATACCAAAAAGAGACAATCCTACGCAAGGCGATTGGCAAGGGTAGTGGACTGTACCCTTGTTGTGGGCGGTAAAACCTCAGCAAACTCTAGAAGACTTTATCAGATTTGTAAGAAGGCAAATCCAAATACTTATCATATTGAAAATTCGGATGAACTTGACGAAAGCTGGTTTATAAAAATAACCACCGTTGGTATAGTAAGCGGCGCATCTACACCTGATTACATAATTAATCAGGTGGTTAGGAAACTTAAAACAATAAATACTTCTTGTAAAAATAAGGAAGAAGTTATAAAATTTTAAAAATATGTTAGTTTATAGAGTTGATTGAGTTTATTGGGTTCATAGAGTGAAAACTAAATTGATTCAAAAAAAGGAGATGATGTTATAAATGGCAGAATTTGCCGATGGAAGTAACAAGCAGATTAATAAGAAAGGTGATGATTTTTCAAAGATATACGAGGAGTCCTTAAAGGATATAAAAGAAGGCCAGATATTAAAAGGAAGAATAATTGCTATAAGCAAAAAAGAGGTTTTGGTAGATGTGGGGTATAAATCAGAAGGTTTGATTCCGCTTAATGAATTTCCGAATCCTGGCGAATTAAAGGTTGGCGATGAGATAGAGGTGTTTTTAGAGCAAAAGGAGAATGAAGAGGGTATGATGGTTATATCAAAGGAAAAAGCGGATAAGACACAAAGTTGGGAAAGAATCATAGCTACGCATAGAGAAGGGGATATTATAGAGGGAAGGGTAACAAAAAAGGTAAAGGGAGGCCTTACTGTGGATATAGGGATAGAGGCTTTTCTGCCTGCCAGCCAGACGTTCTTAAAAGCCCCTTTTAATATAGACTCTTTATTAGGACAGACAATAAAGGTAAGAATACTAAAGATAAATAAGGCAAGGAAAAATATTGTAGTTTCAAGGAAAGAGGCCCTTCAGTTTGAAAGAGAACATGCAAAATCCAAGATATTGGACGAGTTACGCAAGGGTGAAATACGAAAGGGTGTTGTAAAAAACATTACCGATTTTGGAGCGTTTATTGACCTTGGTGGTGTGGACGGGCTTTTACATATTACAGATATGAGCTGGTCAAGGATAAGTCATCCGTCTGAGATGCTTGCCATAGGTGATCCTATTGAGGTTATGATTTTAGACTTTGATAAGGAGAATATTAAGGTTTCGTTAGGACTTAAGCAAAAGACCCAAAGTCCATGGCAGAACGCAGAGCAGAAATATCCTGTAGGCTCAAAGGTGAAGGGAAAGGTGGTAAATATCCTACCTTACGGTGTATTTGTTGAACTTGAAAAGGGTTTGGAAGGGCTTATTCATGTCTCCGAGATTTCATGGTCAAAAAAAATTACAAATCCTCAAGAGATGTTCGCAATAGGAGATGCGGTTGAAGCTGTTGTAATAGGCATAGACTCAGCCAATCAAAAACTCTCGCTCGGAATAAAGCAACTTGAGGCAAATCCTTGGGTTGATGCAAAGACAAAATATCCTGTTGGCACCGTGATAAAAGGAAAGATAAGAAATCTTACTGATTACGGTGCATTCGTTGAACTGGAAGAGGGGATAGATGGGCTTATCCATATCTCAGATATGTCCTGGACAAAAAGGATAAGTAACCCCTCCGAGATATTAAAAAAAGGTCAAAGGATAGAGGCAGTAGTTTTAAATATAGACCCAGAAAACAGAAAACTTTCCTTGGGTCTTAAGCAGTTGACCGCTGATCCTTGGCCGGATATAATCAAAAAATGTCCTGTGGGCACGCCTATAGAAGGTAGGATAGTTAAAATAACCACCTTTGGTTTATTTGTAGAATTTAATGATAATCTTGAAGGACTGCTGCATATCTCAGAACTTGAGACCGAGCCATCTTTATCGCTTGACAGGCGCTTCAAGGTAGGCGATTCGATAAAGGCACTGATATTAAAAATAGATGAAGAGCAACGAAAGATAGCGCTTACCTCTAAAGGGTTATCAGGTATTTAATTTTCCTATTGACTTTTGATATTTTTGTGTTATATATTATAATAATTAAAAATTCTTTTAAAAAGACATAATTATAATATATGTGTTAAAAAGTGGAGGTATTTAAGATGGCCAGACAAGCAAAACTCTCACACAAAATTGTCAGTTTAATAGTTTCTATAACCTTTCTTCTAACCCAATTTGTTATTGACGTAAAACCTGTCTATTCAGCACTTCCTCAGGCGCTCCCTTTACCTGAACCGAATGAAATAACCATACCCGAGGCGTATGGCAAGATTACAGAGACCTTTAAGGGTGATTCCGGTAAATTGGTATTCCATATCCAGGACCTTCACACAAACCCCGAGGCGCAGCAAAACTCGGCCAGGATTTTTGAGCACCTTATTGATACCTACGGGGTTAAGCTTCTTACAATTGAGGGCGAGACCGGACCAATTAACCCAGAGTGGCTTGCCAATGTATCTATGATTAAACCTATAAATGACAAAATGGCTGAGATTTTCTTAAATTCAGGCGAGATGACAGGTGAGGAATATCTATATGTTACCACATATCCTAAATATAAGGATGTAGCCTTCTGGGGTATTGAAGATAAGGATCCCTACAGGAAAAATAGGGATATATTTAGCAGGATGTATCCAAGGATAAGGGAAAATCTTCGGCTCTGCGACAGCATAAAGGGCGGTCTTGATAAACTAAAGAAGGAGATATACCCTGAGCAGGCAGTTGAATTAGATGAGAAGCGCACTGCTTATGAGGCAAGGGAATTAGAGGTAAAGGATTATACCTCTTATCTTATTGACCTTGCCAAACAAAAAGGCGTGGATATATCAAAGTATGAAAACTTCTCTGTTTTAGCTAAGCTTGTTGATATCCAGGAAAAATTAGAGTTCTCCAGGGTGGATAAGGAAAGAACCCTTCTTTTTGATGCATTAAGCAAAGCCCTATCTGAAGAAGGGGCAAAGCAAATGATGGATAAGGTAAAAGAGCATAACGAGGGAAAATCTACTGCCATAGAATTTTATACCTACCTAAAAGGCCTTGCCGTTGATAACGGAATTGATTTTGCCCAATATCCAAACATAAACACCTATATGGAATATATCTCTACCTCAGAGAGATTAAACAATAATGAATTATTCAAGGAGTTAGACCAGGTTGAGGACGATTTGGTAGGCTCACTTCTTACAACAGATGAACAAAAGCGTCTTGCGCAGCTTTCCAAGATGTTGAATATAATGAAGAAATTCTTTGATATAAACCTATCTAACGAGAACCTTGACTATTATGAGAAAAATAAGGCTGAGTTTAAGGTTCAGACCTTCACCGATTTTATAAAGGAAAAGGCAAAGCAATATAATATCAGATATTCCTTAGACCCTGCCATTAATCAGTTAGATAAAACGTTACTTGAGCAGGATGAGTTTTATAAGGTGGTATTAGTAAGAGACGAGGCAATGGTAAATAATACCATTAAGAAGATGGATGAGACAGGCGCTAATATCACCATCCAGCCAATTGGCGGCTTTCATACAAAGGGTATGGTGAAAATGTATAAGGAAAGAGGCATCTCCTATGTTGTCATATCCCCCCATGTTACAAAGGAATTTGATGAGGAAAATTACAGGAATATATTGCTTGAGAAGAAAAGGCCAGTAAAGGAACTAATAGAAGAATTTAGAAAAACACTAAGGCCGGAAGGAATGTCAAGTAAGCCAGGTGCGCCAGCTGATGCGGTTGCAGCAGCGGTTTATATTGCACAAGATGCTTTTAAAGAAGCTGGAGCAAGTGATGAGGAGGCTTTAAGAGCTGCTTTACGCACTGTTAATCCAGAGTTTTTAACTCAAAATGTAGAGAAGCTCCCAGGGGACCTTAAGGATGTAGCCAAAGCCTTAAAAGATGAAACCCCTGCTGAGGTTAACTTTGAGAATTTAACTACCGCTGAAAAAGAATATTGGGTAAGTCTTGGTATTAAATCTTTTGACGATGTGCTTTTCGTTACAGGGGTTGGTTTCGCAGGGCTTGCTATATTTGATAAAGAAAGGGAAAAGATTCTTGTCCATCGCTGGTGGGGTCTTGCAGGCATAGTGTATAGAACATTTGAGGCAGGGGAGAAAAGTAGAAAAATTGATCTACTTATAGGTCATAGTATCGCAGACCATAGTTATGAACACGTCAAAAATCCTGAGTCCACTGAGGAAGAGGTATATAATAAACAAGCTGAAACGCTATTAGCTTCAGGCGCTAATGGAAGACAGGTTGCAAACGATATGGCAGAGGGTTTAAAAGAATTACAGAACGGAGTAAGCTTAGCTAATAAAGCTTATCCGGGTGTATATTCTGCAAATACGGCTCGCTATATAACTTATCTTAAGGCAGTAGGTGAAAATTTTGAAGGAGTAGATAGGGAAGATGTTATATCAAGAGTCGCTGAGGCCTCAGAAGCAATTGCTGGACTTTATGCATCACAACAGACCGCAAAGGGACTTACGGCAATTTTAGCGGAACATAGAGCTCGAGAAAAGGAAATAGAAAATAGTATTCCAGATCTTATAAATCTTGCCCAGGACTCTTTAACTGACGTAACAATTATAACGCCATCAGGTGCTCAACAAGTTGCTTCAGATTATTATGCAGGACTTCTGCAAACATTACAAAGAGACTTGGCAGATTCTTTAAAGGCTGAAAGGCGAGGTATTAATTTGGCTACTGTTGTGGACCTTGCCAGACAGATGGCAGCTCACATCCTTTCTAAGTATGATGACTATTCTAAGGCACAGAATGAGGGTGCAGGAGGCATAAAAGCCCAGGCAGTAGATGGTAATCTCAGCGTTGATGTAGGTGTATTGTTTGACAGGAATGGAACAGTAAGAGTCATAAATCCTGCAGGAACATTTTTGGGATATAATACAGCGGATTTACAAGGAAGAGTAATCAAGGTGATTAATACTTATGGGTTTGAAGAAGGTGAGCTTAAAAGACTTATCCGTGATTTCCTCGGCGTTGATATAGAGATTCAAGTTGTGTCGCGCACTCAAGTAGCATCAGCTCCAAATACATTAAAAGATGACAATTTAGTTTATTTGACTGAGAATGCAGACATTTTAGGAACTGAGTCTGTAAGAGCTGTAACCAAACGCCGTGTGGTTATTGATCTTAAAGAAGGAAAAGAGGTATATCTATCCGTATTTGCTATTGCTACCGCCTTAGCTAGTAACTCAGGTGAAATTATGCAAAAAATTGAACCGCCTAACCTGAAAGATTATGTAGAAATTTCAGGAAATGATGCCATAGTTACGCCTGTTCCTAATAACTTTGTAGCTCAGGCACTTATTGAAGCCTTAAGGGCAATACAGCGATAAAAAGGAAACATAAAAAAGGGGTCAGAGTAGATAAATAAAATTCTGACCCCTTTTTTATATCTAGGATTATCCTCTGTCAAAAAAGGGATTCTTGCCTGAGGCTGATAGCGGAATACCCAAGGCAACCCTAACCTCTTTACTCAATATTCCTAACTCAATAGCGTTTATTCCCACAGAATACATTACCCTATTATCAACCCTGTTATCTATCGCAACTGACACAGCAGAGCCAACCGCTATTCCCAAATCAAGGGTATTATAGGCGCAGATTGCCTTATGTATGGTTGCCCTTTCGCACCCCTCAAATCCGCAGAAGCTGCAATGAGTTAAACCTATTGACTTAATCTTTGTTCCTATTATGACAACATAAGATGCAGATTTTAAATTCTTCGCATCCCTTATAAAGGATAGCTTATTTTCCTTTATCCCTACCCTTTTCATTCTCTGGATGAGGCGGCTTTTTTCCTTTTCGGATATTATCTTTGTAACTATATTGTCAATACCCCTTGCCTTTGGCGCAGTGCGTGCCGCCACGCACATAAGATTGGCGACGGTTAATAAAGCATCCTTTTCGTCTCTCATGCGTCCACCCTTTTTATTTACAGCAATGTAGCATATTTTATAAGAGTTTTCAATTATAAAGTAGCAAGTAGCGAGGAACGAGTAGCGAGATAAAAGCTTGAAAATTCTTTCTTACTCTCTACTTGCTACTCGCTACTTTTTTCATTTGAATTGACAATCTTACTTTTCTAATGTTAAAATAACGCCACTATGGAAAAAGACATAAAAAAACAATTAGAGATTATTAAGCGCGGAACTGCCGAGATAATATCAGAAGGAGAACTTAAGGCAAAGTTAGAATATTCCCTAAAAACGAAAAAGCCTTTGATAGTAAAGGCGGGTTTTGACCCAACTGCCCCAGATATCCATATTGGCCACACCGTCCTTTTAAGAAAACTCAGGCACTTTCAGGAATTAGGTCATAAGGTGATTTTTCTTATAGGTGATGCAACCGCATTAGTAGGGGACCCTTCCGGGCAATCACAGACTAGAAAAACACTAACCTGGGAAGAGGTTGAAAAAAACGCCATAACCTATGAAGAACAAGTGGGTAAAATTTTAAATACCAAAGATAAAAATTTATTTGAACGAAAACATAACAGCGAATGGTTTTCCCGGCACGGCCGTAAAGAAAAAAATTCTCATCCTTTTGCCTTTGAGCAGTTTGTTGAGCTTGCTCAAAGATATACTGTTGCGCGGATTTTAGAAAGAGATGATTTTAAAAAAAGATTGAAGGAAAATAAACCTATAAGCTTTTTAGAATTGTTTTATCCGCTTATGCAGGGTTATGATTCGGTGGAATTGAAAGTAGATGTTGAAATTGGCGGAACAGACCAGAAGTTTAATATGTTGGTTGGTCGGGATTTACAAGAGGCATATGGGCAAAAGCCCCAGATAGTTATCACTATGCCTCTTCTGGAAGGCCTTGATGGAATAAACAAGATGAGTAAATCCTATGGAAATTATATCGGCATAAATGAACCTCCGAGAGAGATTTTTGGCAAGATTAT
This sequence comes from Candidatus Omnitrophota bacterium, assembly GCA_016867055.1. The sequence goes on along the minus strand of VGKN01000033.1, from coordinate 1,190 downwards.
GTCGGTATCAGATGAGTTAATGTATAAGTATTATGAGCTTCTTACGGATGAGAATTTAGAAAAAGTTAAAAAAATGCATCCTATGGAAGCAAAGAAAAACCTTGCCAGTGAAATTGTATATCAATATTATAGCAAAAAAGAAGCCTCCGAAGCCCAGATTGACTTTGAAAAAAAATTTCAAGAACGCGATCCTTTCACCGGGGTTATACCCAGGGATATCCCTATAGATTTAACTGCAAATAGTGAAGAAGGTCTATTATTGAGTAATATTTTATGCTCACCCCAAATTTTAAATTTAGTAAAAAGTAAGAGCGATTTTCGTCGTTTAGTGGAGCAAGGCGCTATTGTTGTAAATGGACAGAAAGTGACCAATAGTCAATATTGCTTAGAACCTAATAAAGAATATTGTATCAAAGTAGGAAAGACCAGATTTTCTAAAATTATTATTAGGATTAAGTAAGATGTTCTTAGATAAATTTGAAACTGTGACCGGAGACTCGAATAAAAAGTAAAAATATTTTTATTAAATACTTGACAAAAGTTAAAAATTTTGCTATATATCTATCTTGAGATTTAAAGGTATTTGACAGGGAGATATATTGATAATATTTACTTCTTCCGGATATGGATAAGAAGTAGGGTAGTGAAGGTTAAGAGATTATAAAATGGCACCTTCACGGTGCCATTTTTGTTTGTTCTTTGAGAAATTGTGCGAGAAATAGCCGGTCAGTCAAACTTTAAAAATTTATTTTTGGAGAGTTTGATCCTGGCTCAGAACGAACGCTGGCGGCGTGGATTAGGCATGCAAGTCGAACGCTCTTTCGTTGACTTCAGAACCGCAAGGCTCAAAGAGTTGATGAAAGGGAGTGGCAAAAGGGCGAGTAACACGTGGGTAATTTACCCCCATGGCCGGGATAACCTCTCGAAAGAGGGGCTAATACCGGATAAGACCACATAGGCGCATGCCCTTGTGGTAAAAGTAGGGCTTAGTCTATCGTAAGATAGAATGCTTTTACGTGGGGATAAGCCCGCGTCCTATTAGCTAGTTGGTGGGGTAATGGCCTACCAAGGCGACGATGGGTAGCTGGTCTGAGAGGATGGTCAGCCGCACTGGGACTGAGACACTGCCCAGACTCCTACGGGAGGCTGCAGTCGAGGATCTTTTGCAATGGGCGAAAGCCTGACAATGC
>VGKN01000032.1 GCA_016867055.1 Candidatus Omnitrophota bacterium | reverse complement strand
TTCACCTACTCCTCCAGCAAAGACTGCAATGCAATCTGCCTTTTCTGGTTCCTGAGAAATTTTTAAGGGGCTTGCCATAAACCATACTAAAGGCGTATAGAACACCAAGGTATATAAACTTAAACTAATAATAACTGTGCTGAATAATTTTATGCGTGTCCGAGTGTAAATTTTGACAAAAACCTTTTTCCAATCAAAGGGTTCTTCTGATTTTTTCTGAATGGCATCCTGTATTAATTCGCTCATCATCTCAATTCTATTAATCCAACTGTTTCTTCTGGCAGAGGCAAAACGTTTTTCAAATAGCAACCTGTTCGTGTTATTTAAGGCTTCAAGAATGCGGTCAACAAACTCCTTGTGAGTATTCCCAACCAAGATCAAATTTTCATTTTTTAGGTTAAACTCAGCAATCTCTGGTAAATCTGTTGAAACCACAGGTTTACCAAGCGCATGGTATTCGTTCAATTTAGTAGGATATACGGTAGCGGTATATCCTGTATTAAGATAGGGAATAATACCCACATCAAACTCATTTATATAATATGGTAAGTCTGGGAAATCTTTCTTCCCCAAAAAAAATACATTCGGCAACCCAGATACTCTGGAAATATTGGTCTGAACAGGCCCAATTAACACTAATGACCATTCAGGATGGGTTTCTGCCATAAATCTTATCAAATCAAAATCCATATGTCTGTGTATACCGCCAATATAACCAATAATAGGTTTTTTTATACCTTTTATATCATTGGGGATTTCAGCCGGATTAAAGTTAAAATTCTCAAATACCTCCATTTTTACTCCAAATGGAAAAATGTGCACGTTATTGTTTAACCGCCTACATCTTTTTTTTAAGAATTCTCCTTGAACAAATATTAAATCACTTTTCTCAATTAACTCGTTCTCGGTTCGAGATACTTTCTTGGAATTATCTACTAATTCATAAAAATCTGCTATACAATAATAAATTAAAAGTTGTTTCTCAATATCATTTATAATATCCAGCGCTATGCCACTTGGCAAGAATGTCCATACAATTGGGTTATAAAACTTCATTGTTTTCATCCATCTTCTAATCGCTGGTAGGAGTATATGTCTATTTATGAATCTGGCGAGTCTGGCATATGGAAAAGGTAAAATCAAAGGGGAGTAAACATACAAATTTTCCATTTCCTCCCTGAAACCTCTTATACTTTTAATCCAGTTAACAAGTCTCTTTTGTAGGCGAGGAATATCTTTAAATGAGGGTGTCCTTATCCCTGTATTTTCAATAAATAAAACCCTGTTTCCATTTTTAGCAAATGTTGACATAATTTCTTGATGACCTTGCCACACAAAATCCCAATCTATTGATGATATGCAAATTATATTTTGGTTTTTAATCATTATCTTTATTTATATCCCCAGATAACCCAGCCAGCGCTATCATTTAGTCTTGTAATGCCTATATTCTGAAATCCGCTCTCGGAGAATAATTCATACGCTTTTTGTCTGCTGAATCTATGTTCAATGGGTGCGCTTAAGCGGTCATAGAGGTCGTCGCACAAAGAAAAAAAACCTGTTCCAAAATTAAAAGGAATTTTTTTATAAAGACTGCCGGTTAGTTTAAACTGTTTTAAAATTTTTGAAGGAAATGAAAAAATGACAAAAATAAAAGGGGAGGTTAACCAGCATAGAACATAAAGAATTTTTGGATGAAGTTTTGGTGTGATAATTCTTAGTTTAGAAATTATTTTCACAGCGATATGTCTTATAGGATTTTCGGAATGGTCCTCATAAAGATACGCAAAAATCGGAGCTTGTTTTTTTAAAACCCTTGAAATCTCCGAGATGCACTTCTTAGGATTAACTGTGTGATGTAAAACTCCAAAGGAATATGCAAAATCAAATATAGACTTTTTTAGAGGAATATCAGAAACAGAACATTTTATAATATATACGTTCTTTAGGTTTGATGTAAGTTTTCTGGTTGTATATACACCATCGCTTATATCAATGCTTATAATTTTGATTGAGGGGTTGTTCTTAGCCATAATATAGGTATCGTAACCACAGCCTGAGCCTATATCAATGCCTATTATACCCCTTGGTATCGGCTCATCAAGAACCTCCTGCATCTTATTAAAGTGCCATTTTTCAACAGGATGAACTTCCTTTATCCTTCTCCAAAGAAAGCTATAGGTTTTCTTTGTTCTTCTTGTCCTATCCATTTTCAATATTATGGGCTGACATACCAACTGCAAGCATAAACCAGAGGTGCCTCATTGATAAGATATCCATTGTCAGGGCATTCAATAAAAAACCTATAAACCCCGCTATGACGCAACCAGAAATCGGATGTATTAAATTATGCATACCAGATAGCCTAAGCCTGCGAGTTAACAATAATATATAATGAATGATAAAAAAACATAAACCAAAAAACCCGATAAGCCCTGTCTCAGCAAGGGTTCCAAGATATAGAGAATGCGGGTCAAAACTAAGATTTTTCTCCTTAATTAGTTTAATGTAACCGGGATAAGCCGTAAAATCAAAATTAGCGCTTAGCCATTCCCAGTTGACATAGTCTTTAAAATTCCTGTTGTATGTTCCTATTCCTACGCCGATAATAGGATGTCTTTTGAACATATTAGCAGAAACTGCTGGGGAAAGAAAATGAGTGCCATAGGAATAATTAACTGTCAAACCAATTGTCTTTTTAGCCTCATCTTTAATAATCTTTACAGGAAATATCAACCAGATGCTCGTAACAATATACGCTACAAGAAAAACTGATAAAACTGAGCAGGTTATATATTTAAGCAAAGATGCCATTTTCCCATTACCGAATAAGACAAGGATTAAAAAAAGGCTAAGAAGAAGTCCTGCGAGTCTTCTTGAGCCGGTTAAAAAACTCGTTATCAGAATAATTACCGTGCAAACTGAAAGTACTCTCTTTTTTCTTAGGCTTGATTCTAAAAGAAAGAGAATTACAGCAACGATAAATGAGGTATGAAGATAGGAAAAAAACATATTTGATATAGCAAAAGTGGCTTTAATCCTTGGAAAGTGATGTGCCATTGAATCCATAATTGAGTAACTTAAGAATTGGTTGCTTGTTATGTTATTGCCTAATATAGCTATAAAAAAAGCTGTTAAGCCGATAAATGATATGGATACGCTCGTTATTATCCATACATATAGAAGCCTTATCAGTTTTTCCTTGTCTCGCATAATGTTTACTATCAAAACAAAAAGCACCATTAAATATATAAGCGAAGATAATTCCACAGCACTGGTAATAATGCTGTTTGAATTTAGGCAGGATATAACAAAGGAGGATAACATCACAAGGAGAGATGATATCGCAGGAGTCAGGCTAAAGCGGATATGCTTATAAAAAATTTTAAAACCCATCACAAGCAATAACACTATAAAAACCAAATCCGCAAAAAGGATTTTCTTAGCCATAAAATGGCAAAACGGCAAGTTAATAAAGGGGAGTGTTGCGGTATAAAGCCATAGCAATTTTTCTTCTATTGAAGCACTTTTCCAAAAAGTTTTAACTGCTTTCATACTTTTCCTTCTTTGTGCTATAGCGGTATTTATAAAAACCTAAATACTTAAATAGGTAAAGAAAATACCGGGCTATTCTAAAAAACCACAGAGGATTTTTCCTTAGGATGTGGATTAAATCCTGTAGAAGCACTAAGGGGTTACCATAAAACTTTCTGCTGGCATAACTGCACAATTTCCTTATCTCATCATCTGAAAACTGGCAGATATCCTTGTTTAAGAAATCTCTTTCAATCTGTGAGCCTTCAAGCACAGAGAGTGCATTAAACTGTGTGTAGTGAGGCTTGATCCTCAATACGTAGTTTATGCTCGTATTAATGGTCTCTGATGTTTCTGCAGGCAGACCAAAAATAAACTCGGCAACCGTGGATATCCCCAGAGATTTTGCAAGTTTTATGGTTTTTGACAATTCTTCAGGTTCACTCGGATTTCTTCTTATGTTCTTTAGTATCTGGGGATGTGCTGACTGTAAGCCAAATATGAGCAAGTCGCAACTTGCCTTCTTTAGCAACCTCAGCGTTTCCTTACGGCCCTTTCTAAAGCTAAACGGATGCACCATACAGGACCAAAGCACATTATAACGCTTTTCTATCAGGAGGTTGCAAAAATCATTAAGCCATTCGTAATTAAAACCAAATAAATCATCTCTGAAACCTATATATCTTATTCCCAGTTCCTCCACGCAATAGGCTATCTCGCCTATCACATTTTCAGGGCTTCTCAAGCGGATACGGTTTCCCCAAACATTTGTTGAGGTGCAATAGGTGCACACATAGGGACAGCCCCTGCTTGTTATCATAGTCGTGTAAGGCGTTCTCATATTAAATATATGAAAATCATAATAATCGGTTAGGCTCTTATCCTTTTTGCGCCTTGGAAAGGGTAACTCGTCCAGATTTTCAATAAGTGCCTGTGGAGGCGTATCCAGAATCCTACTATCAAATTTGTAGCTTATGCCTTTTACTGATGCTATAGGCCGTTTCTTATACAGATATTCCACTATCTCTAGTATTGTCTTCTCCCCTTCCCCTTTGCATACTATGTCGCCACCTGCATCAAGATAATCTTTAGCACTATAAAAACCAGGCCCACCCACTAAAATGGGGATATGAGGAATAGTTTTTTTTATCTCTTTTATGTAATGTATTAATTTTTGCTTGAGGGCAGTTGCAGAATAAAAACCCACAAAAAGATAATTCTCCTTTTGTAATTCATCCAGAAGCATCCCAAGAGTAAATGTTTTAAGGCTTTGATCCTTGATAACAGTATCTATGTCCTTTTTCTTAAGAACGCTTGCCAAGTACATAAAACCGAGTTTCGGGACGCGTTTCATCCCGTATTCCAGCTTACCGGATATAAGATAATCAGCGTCTTCCTGGCTTAAGTATACTAAAAGGGCTTTTAGAGATTTTGATATATCCTGCATTATTATAGGCGTTTACCAACTACGATAGAATAAAACATAAGGTAGCTTAAACGAAGTTTTTCAAGCACAAGTTCAATATTTCTCTCAAACGGTATAAGCCCAAAAGAGGGCAACGCAAATCTCTTTGCCAGAATTACCTTGAAATCGTGCAACAAGAGAATTTCCTTAAGTTCGGAAAGGGTATATGTTTTTATATGTGGATGTAAACCTTTATCTACGCCAAACATATTTGCCAGTTTATCATAAAAAGGGATAATAGCGGTTATGACCAGAAGCCCATCCTTTCGCAAAACCCTGCGTGTTTCGTTTAAGAATTCGCTTACATCTTTTAAATGGTCAATAACGGATGCTGCTACGACTGCATCAAAACTTTCATCAGAAAACGGAAGAGCTTCTCCTGCAGCGGCTAAGAGCGTAATATTCTTAAAAGATTTTGCTTTTATGCAGTCCACGCACGGCTCTATTCCTACGGAGAACTCTAGATTCAGTCTATCGTTTAGAAAGGAAAGTAGATAACCATCTGCTGAGCCTATGTCAAGAAGCGAAAGTTTTTTCTGAGGACTAAACTTTGATATCACTTTTGAAATCTCTTCAGAGCGCCGGTTTAATTTATACCGGTTTATAAAACTCTTGTCTCTGTTAAGTAAGTATTCGTAATCCATAATGTCCTTTTATCACCCAACCCAGAAATGAAAAAAAGCCGCTTATCAGGTAGAATGATGTAAATAATAAAAAGGAGTAAGAGACAGCACTTTCCACACTTAATCCCACCATGGAAAAACAGTATGCCAGACTTGCCTCTCTGGTGCCAAAGCCCCATATTGTAATGGGAAGCATAGATAAAAGTGTGGCTATTGAAATAAAAAATATCAACGTAACAAATGAAATATTAATAGACATAAGGCGCGCCAATAGGTAACATTGCAGAAAATAGAACATGTGGGAAAATATAGTTAAAATGAACGCAAATAATATACGTCCTGATATAATTTTTTTAACGGCCGACAGAAAATTCTTAAATTGATTATCAAATAGGCTTTTATCTATTTTTGATATAGCCACTTTATAAACAATCCTTGCGGTTTTTTCTAATATAGGTTTGTTAAACAGCGCAAGTGGGATAAGTAAAAGAAAGAGTAAAAGAAACAGGACAAAAACATTGTAACCATTGTTCTTAAAACCAAGGAAACTCAAGAAACCTATGCTTCCCAACAGAATTAATAGATAGAGGTCAAATAATCTATCTATTATAACACTTGCCATACCCTCGGAAAGCGAAATTCCTTTCTCAGTTTTTAGATATACCGCCTTCATAGCCTCTCCTATCCTTCCTGGGGTAACCAGGCCTGTATAGATACCTCCTAGATAAGCTGCAAAAGACGCGCCTACGGGATAGGTAATACCCTGGAGGCACAAAAGATATCTCCATCTGTATGCCTTGGCAAACAGATTTGGCAGGATTATAAGGTTTACCAAACCCAACCACGCTAAGTTAACCTCGGAATAACAGGATAAGATTTTTTTGAAATCTATCCTTGTTAGTATGATAATAAATATAACTATGCCGATCAGGTGGTAATATTTCTTCATCAAAACCCCGCGGAAGCCTTTGAACGTAAATCAAATCCAAATACATAGACCCTGAAAAAAAATCCAATTACGCCTAAAAGTTCCTTTAAATCATAGGAAATGTTAAAAGGTATGTAGCATTCATTGGTACAAAAACAGAGATTATCGTCTATAAAATTTCTTATTTTTTTTGCACACGGCGAATGCCAGAGTCTTTTCCATCTATAAGCTGCCTCACTCAGATTTCCCAGTTTTAGCTTCAGTTGTTCGCATGCAAAAACATCCCCCTTGGGAGATATGACCGCATTTACTCTTCCTGCAAAGCACTTCATAGGGTACTTTCTGGTAAAATAGATTTGTTTCAATTTATCTGCCATTCTTATCTTATATGCCAGACGGAATTTTCTAAAAAAACCGTGACTTAATGGGAGCATTTTTCTGTGCACCCTTTCGTAGACACCCAGAAATTCATTTATATCTATATCTTTGTTTAATTCATTTGCAGTTTCCGGCCGCTCAAGACTCAGACCATACTGGTCAGGTGAAAGGTTTGTTATAACCTCATCATAAAATCTTTCTATCACTGCTTTATTCTCAGGTGTATAGGTAGTTATTATGCCAAGGCTTAAGTTTGGATATGCCATTTTCATTTTTTTTAACTCGTTAAATGTGGCGATGGTATTTTCAAAAGCCCCTGTTTTTAACCGCATCCTATCATGAACCTCACGAGGTCCATCCAGAGATATCTTTACAAGTATATTTTTATTCTGGCATCTTGCCAGAATCTCATTCAGTCTACTTATTACAACCTCCCTCATCTCTCCATTTGTAAGCAGGGTGATTAAAAGGGGCTTGAGGTTCTTATTTAGAGTAGTTACTATATCTACAATATCCTCTCTTAAGAAAGGTTCTCCGCCGGTAATCGTTATAAAGTTTATCCTGCCCATATTCTTAGAGAATTGGTCTATCTCAACTGGAGTTAATTCTTCTACATTAGCTTGCGTATTACTTTTATCTACAAAACAATGACTGCATTTTAAATTACATCTGTTGGTAATAAAAAAGGTTATCTGTTCGGGAGGCAAAAGATTTTTAAAGAATATTTTTAGAAAACTGTTTAAAAAACTCAAGAAAGATAAAAAAACGCTATATACTTTGCTTATTAATAGTTCAAAAAAGCCGAACAGCATTCCAAGACCGATAGTATTTAACTGAACTACCATTAGTAGGATGTAAGAAATTCCTTTTATGTAATTCCTGCTGCAAGAGGCATAGCCTAAAAATTCCAGATTAATCAATACAATGGCTGACAGGGATAGTAATGAAATTAGAAAATAAGTCTGACTAAAAGACCAGATGCCTATGAGGACGCTAAGACTAAATGTAATGGCGAATGGAAATGTATAAACGAAACTCTCGTTTACTACAAAAAATTTCTTGTTTTTAATTACATCGGCAAAAACCCTATTTCTAATCTTTACCTTTATTCCTTCTCTGCCTGCCTTAAACTCCCTTTTTAATAAAGATAATACGCTAAAATTTTTCTTGTGTGCTGCAATTAATTCCCTCGCAAAATAGATTTTATAATTATCTGCGTTTATCCTATAACCAAAGTCATTATCCTCGGCAAAGGAAATATTCCGAAACCCTCCAACCTTAACAAATACTTCTTTTTTTATGGCAAAGAAAGACGAAAAAATCAGATACGTCCAGCCGTTGAGTTTAGACAAGTTGAAACTTGTCCAGTAGTTTTTATACGAACTCACGGTATCTTGGTATGGGCTTTCCTTTGAACGGTTAGCCACTAAGGCATCCGGCTTAGGCGTAACTTTATTCTCTAAGAAATAACTTCCTATCACCTTTTTGCTATTTGGGGGAATAATTACGTCTGAATCTAAAAATACTAATATATCGCCTTGTGCTACGCCTGCTCCGATGTTTCGCGATAAACCAGCTCCTAAGCGAAGACTATTTCGTATATATTGGATGTTATTATGCTGCAATAAAAGACTATCAATAACCCCCTTGGTGTCGTCTGTCGAACAATCGTCTATCAGAATAATCTCACAGGCACCATCGTTCTTAATAACAGAATCCAGAGTATCGTAAAGAGTATCCTTTGAGTTATAAAACGGGATTATGTAAGAAAATTTCGCATTCATAGTTTATTTTTTAAAAATCCTCTTCAATTTTGAAAGTGTCAGTTTAAAAACCAGGCCAAGGCCTTCTAACATAATCTTGGCAGACATCTTAGAACTTCCTGCATAGCGTTCTACAAAAAGTATCGGAATTTCTTTTATATTTGCCCCTGATTTTCTTGCCAGATGGGACATTTCTATCTGGAATGCATATCCCTTTGAGTAAACTCTTGAAAAATCCATATGCTCTAGTAATTCACGCCTGAAACATTTATATCCGCTGGTAACATCTGTAAGGTTTATGCCGGTAAATATATTTACAAAATACTTTGTTGATTTGGAAATAAAGTTGCGCCATATGGTCCTGTTCTTTATGCTCACCCTTCTTAAGAACCTTGAACCTGTCACAAGGTCGTAATCTCTGGCATAATGTAAAAATGTCGGCAGATACTGTGGGTTATGTGAGAAATCAGCATCCATCTGGCAGATATAAGAAGAATCTAAGTTATTAAGAATAAATTTAAAACCCTCCTTATAAGAAAGCCCAAGGCCACGTTCACCCTTTCTGCGTATAACATAAATATGGCTATTTTTGTTTGAGAGTTGCTTAGCAATATCTCCTGTTCCATCAGGAGAGTTATCGTCGACTATAACAATGTGTGCTTGTGGTAGGATTTTGCAAATTGTAGATACTATTCTTTCTATATTCTCCTTCTCGTTATAGGTGGGTATAACAACTGCTACTTTTTCTTTCTTTATTTCATCAAGGTATTTATTGCTTTTTAAAAGAACTTCTTCAGCCTCAGAGGTATCGGTAAAGAGATGGGAATAGAGTTCTGACTTTTGAAGAAGCATCTTTAATCCTACTTTTATGTATCTCTTAAATTCTCCGAAGGATTGAAGCTGAAATAGTCTGTTAAATAAGATACTTGGGCGAAAATAAAAACTTATATAAAATTTTTTTGTCAGGGATTCTATGTCCTGCTCGCTGAGTTTTGACCATGGCGTAGGAAGCCTATGCGTTATTTTTATTCCCTTTATATGCTCCCGCCAGTAGTCCCTTTCGGTTGTTTCTACCATACTTCTATCGAGTTCTGTGCCTGGCTTGGCAATGGTGCGGCATACCTGGATAAAATCTAACTTAAGTTTTTTTGCAAAATCAATGGTCTTATATACGGTCTCTTTAGTCTCTCCCGGATTTCCGACCATAAAAAAACCCATGGTCCTTATGCCATATTTCTTGGAAAGCCTGATTGTATCCATTGCCTTCTCGGGAGCAATCCTTTTGTTTATGCTATCCAGAATGTCCTGCTCAACAGATTCTATCCCGTAGTAAATCTGTCTGCAGCCTGCACTTGCGGCCTCTTTCAGTATTTCCTCATCCACGACATCCACCCTTGAGCGCGCAGACCATTCGATGTCAAGGTTACGCTCTTTAAGGAGCCTGCATATCTCTAAAATCCTATTTCTTGGCATAAACAACACTGCGTCAAAAAAGTCTATCTCCCTTACCTCAAACTCCCTATAGCACAATTCTATTTCCTCAATTACATTTTTTGGCGTCCGGGCACGATAGGCAGTGGGTATAGCGCAAAAGGTGCACTTAAAAGGGCATCCCGTGCTGGTAAGCATAATTGTAAAATTTTTCCTCTGGGATATAAAAGAATAATATTTATCATTAGGAAGAAGGTGCCTTGCAGGAAAGGGATACGAATCAAAATCTACATATTTATTCCCGGGAGGGTTTATAATAATATTTCCTTCCTTAT